>JBLFXU010000125.1:0-8011 GCA_047609575.1 Bacteroidia bacterium
AACTGGCGTGCCAGGCCTCTGGAGATGACTTCTCTCTCCGCCAATGTGAGTGCCAACGGGGACCGCTTTCGCACTGGCGGTCGTATGCCGCCATTCTCGGTGAGTATTCGCTGTACGGTGGTATGCTCTCAGTCAAACAGTCTGCCGATTTCTTTCATGGAGTCGCCTTTCTGCCAGCGATCCCACATCAACGCCTTCTGCGAATCAGTGTAATGAGTACGAGTTCGGTATTTCATTTGCAACACTCCTTCTTTTACCCAGAGAATAAAGTGTTGCGTCGACCGGTTGAACTCACAGGCGAAAGCGATCATTGTGGGCCTCGATTGCCGATGTCCGCTTGTGGCACAACGCAGCCGCTGAGCTAGTGCTGTGACTGGGGTCAGATTTGAATAATTTGAAAGCAGGCTTGGATAGTCTTGTGTTAAGCGCAAAGTTGATCGGGAAATAAATCCGTCCCATTTTTCCTGCCGGCTCCCCCTGTGCCGTATCTACTGGTTAAAGCGCAGGTTGATTAACATCACGTTCCTGCAGCGCAGCCTGAACTTCTCTTAGTTTTTCTTTACTCACGTCAATGCGCGCCGCCATCCACCATGGAACTAGCAGCATCACAGTCACTATTGGCCCAACGACCATGCCTATGCCGAACAAAGCAGACTCAGAAGCTTCCCCTGGCGCGACGCCACTTTGTAGACCTACGATATCTAACAGTGGTCCTCCGACCATGTAACCAAATCCCATCACAAACTTGAGTGCGAAGGTGGAGGCAGCGAAGAACACGCCTTCTTGACGGCGACCTGTGGCGAGCTCGTGTTCGTCCGCGATGTCAGCCAGGATGGAGTAGAGGCTGACTGTGCGCAGAATTGTTAGCCCTGTAGTAATGGCTGCGTTAATAAAAATGAGCGCAAACAATATTGTTGTTCCGTTTTCCGGCAAGATCCCCAGTAATCTTCCCGGTATAAACCACAAAGAATTGAAAAACAGGCCTATCACAGCGAACTTCAATAAGGTTTGTTTCTCCCAGTGTTTGCCTAACCAGGCCATCCCTGGAAATGTGCATGCCACTGCAACGAGTGAAGCGACCAATAACAAAGCTATATCGGCACTACTCAACTCCCAAAAATAGGTCCAGGTAATCATTTGCAGCGCGCCCATAACTCCCATTGCGCCACCAACCGCGATTTCAAGAACAAAAATTCGACGGAAGTTCGCGTTTTGAAGTGTCGCCACAGTGTCGCGTACCATGCCCATGAAGCCAGGAGACTCCTCAACACTGCGTTGTGCCACCGATAAGAGGCGCGGTATAAACTTCCAGGAGCCAATAATACAAATTGTGCTGGCCGCAATGACCAACGTGAAAGATGTCCAGCCATACAATTCATAGTTCGCATAAACTAGACGACCATCTACCTCACCGACGTCAACAAATAAGAGAACAAGAGATATAGCCGGTAGTGTGACCCCAGCAATCCAGCCTAGGTTTGTTCGATAATTAACAATGGACGAGCGCTCTAGATAGTCGTCGCTGATTTCAGCGCCCATGGCTTTGTGCGGGATATAGAAAACGGTTAGAAAGGTCCGCATCATCAACACACACAAAAGGAGCCAGCCGAACAGAGGACCCTGGGTGTTCTGAACAAATTCCGCGGGACTAAATATCATGACAAAGGATGCTGCCAGCGGCAGGGTGCCGATGAGCATTGCCGGATGTCGTCGCCCCCATCGCGTCTTCAACCGATCGGACCACGCGCCAACCATCGGGTCGGAAACCGCGTCCCACAATACGGATAGAAATATGGCAAGGCCGGTCAGGGAGCCAGATAGCCCCAACACCTGGGTGTAAAAAAATAATACGAATGTGGCAAAAGCTGCGTCTTTTACCGCGTATGGCACACTACCGATGCCGTAAGCCAGCTTGGCACCGAAATTGACCTGAGCCACGTGTTCTCCTTTAGTGTTGACGCGCCTAGACTTTACGCGAATCTTTGGCCAGATACAGCATCGCAGAATGCAGACAGTTTTAATTTATTTGAAAGCAGGTCTGGATAGTCTTGTGTTAAGTACAAAGTTAATTTGAAAATGAATCTGTCCCATTTTTTCTGTGGCACAAAGCTGCCCCTGAGTAGGTATCCTGGGGTGCAGTGAAGGTCTGCTTCTGACTGTGATTTCAACCGGTCGTCGCAACACACTATTATTTGTTTATTCAAGCGCGAGGCGCCTTTAAGAATGGGTTTCAGGCGTATTTGCGTTCGAAGCGCAGTATTCGTCGCGACTGTTTACGGCCGTTTTCGGGGAAAGGGGTCATAAAATCGGATGCAGTCTGTCTGATCGCGTATGAGCTAATCCAGCTAGCGCGGTTGGCGCCAGTACTTGCTACACTGGCGCGATTGTCTTTATCAGGCGTCTCACATGAAAAAGCGTTCTTTTTCCCTGCTTGTCTTTGTTCTCGTCCTGCTACCGTTGTTACTGGCTATAGTGGTATTAATTCCTGCGCATCTACAGATTCGCGCCATCGAACCGCCTTTGCCGTTCTGGAAGGACATCGAAGTGGCTCTCAATTCAGCTCCCGGCCCGGTAGAGGTGAGTTATCTAAACACCGCCAGCCAGACGAGTCCCAAAGGATCGCTGGGGCATCCCGGCGTGTTGCTACAGTGGTCCGATGGCAAGCGCTTCTTGATAGACACAGGCATGCCGCCCGAAGAGGCCATCGCCTTTGGCAAGCCTATTGAGCTGCTACTGGGCGCACAGCCCACGGTGACCTATGGCAGTCTGGCAGACCAGTTGGGTGATGCGGTCTCCTCCATAGGTGGTATCGCGTTTACTCATTTGCACAGTGATCATACCGACGGGCTTCCGGGTATTTGTGCCGCGCAGCAAAAACCGGCGATGGTGTATCAAGCGCCGCTGCAATTTGACGAGCGTAATTATACTACTGACATGGGTTACGAGGCTGTGGAGCTGGCCACAT
Organism: Bacteroidia bacterium; assembly: GCA_047609575.1. Classification (GTDB taxonomy): domain Bacteria; phylum Pseudomonadota; class Gammaproteobacteria; order Pseudomonadales; family Halieaceae; genus Marimicrobium. The sequence continues at coordinate 2,966 of JBLFXU010000125.1, forward strand.
GTCCAATAGCGCGGCTAGGCGATGACCCGTTGAAGACAGTACCCGGCTTCCCCGGACTTTTCGCCGCGTCCCTGGGTGGGCATACTCCGGGTAGTACTGCCTACATTGCGAAAGTCGAGGGGCATGTCTGGATATTTTCGGGCGATATCACCAACGACAAACGTTCTGTAGTGGACGATCTGCCCAAGGCCTGGATTTATAGCAAGCTGATTGTACCTGAGAATACCAAGCGGACTGCGATGTTGCGGCGCTGGCTGCAGGCGTTGGATTTGCGTGACAATGTCACCGTGTTGCCGGCACACGATGTATCAGCGATGGCGGCCGCAATTCCGCAGTTTTCAGGGTAGGCTGGATAGCGAAGTAATGCAGCTGATCGGAATCGCTTCAGCGGTGCCCCGAAGGCTGCGACGATAACAGTATATATTGAAGAACCCATTTTTTTGCAACAGCTTTCCCACCGTGAAAAAACTCATCCGGCTGCTATCCAGCATGCAGTTTGGTGGGCGCGTCAGAAATCAAATTAATTTGAGGAGGACAGCATGTCAATTACAGTCAGTTCTCGAGATAGTTTGCCGGGTATTGAGCCTATGTTCCCTGAGCGTTGGTCACCGCGTGCTTTCGATGGCAGCCCGATTAATGAGGAGATACTCACGCGTGTATTCGAGGCGGCCCGCTGGTCGCCTTCCTGTTTTAATGAACAACCCTGGCGCTTTTATACCAGTACCGAAAATACCCAAGCACAATTCTTGAGCCTGTTGGTTGAGGCTAACCAGGGCTGGGCACAAACGGCTCCGGTGATTGGCTTTCTGGTAGGCCAAAAGGTTTTTGCGCGCAACGGTAAGCCCAATGCCAGCTGTGAACTGGACTGCGGCGCTGCCTGGATGGCCATGAGTTTACAGGCACGGGCGGAGGGTCTTTATACCCACGGTATGGCAGGTATTAAATATGAAGAGGCGGCGACGTATCTTGGCCTAAATACAGAAACTCAGGCTGTATTGATGGGCTTTGTGATCGGCCGGAAAGGCAGCCTTGAAGCGTTGCCTGAGGCCTTGCGCGAGGGTGAAACACCTTCGCCAAGGGTGGCGCTGGATGAAATCTGGCTGCGTCCCCAGGAAACTTCCTAGCCTGCGCGTGCCTTGCGATCTACCGACTTCAATACGCGTCCTGCCAGCAGGCGAAGAGGTATGTTGAGTAGCTTGCGCAACCCGCTTTGGGTGGGTGTGTTGCTCGCAGAGTGAAAGCGGCGCAGGTTGAGGTCGTCTTGAATGTCACTACTTAGCACTTCCATCATGCCATCCACAGGTATACCTGTGGCGTCAGCGATGCGCACCATGCGCTGAAAGTTAGCTGCAACTCCCGCTGCATCTACTAATACAGCAGCGCCTGCTACCCGCAATAAAGTGTGCCGCGCTTCTGTAAGTTTGGCTTCATCGCGGCTAGCCAGTGCCTCGGCGAATTTCATCAGCTCTTCGCCGTGAGCGACGCCACCGTTGCCTTCGCCATTGATGACAGCCAGGTCGACGTTCTGTTGGGAGAGTTCCGCGCTCAGACTGAGCATGGTGGCATGTGAGTTAGTTCAGTAAAAACACTCGTTGTAGGAGGATATCCGACCGGCGATTATCTCCATCTGCATGCGGTTAATGCTACGTCCCAGATCGCCGGTGAACTGCATCATGGATTGCAGAGCCAGATACTGTGCACCAGCTACGCCGAACCAGCCGCGCACCGCATCAGGAACCAGGCTCAGTGCACGCAAAACATTAGCGCCTCGCCCCGGGGGCCAGAGATTTGCTTCGCGCTCGCCAAAGTCGCCTTTGAGCGGCAGCATTGCCACATAGCCTGTGCCGGGTTTGGCCAGTGCAGGGCGGTAGTGATCTGGCTCGCCCGGCTGCGGCGTGGGTAAGGGTTCAAGAGGCAGCCCCAGCGCGTGGTTGAACTCGTCAATGCTGAACACCGTTACGGTGATGCCCAACAACTCCACGAATTGCTCTTCGCTGAAACCTTGCGCGGTATTTTCATCGACCCAGTTTTGTGTAATGCGGCTTTGGTCGGTGATTACTCGATGGACGGCATCTACCGCCGCTTCGGGCAACACGCCGCTGTGTTCATGTTCACCGGGGAAATTGTAGGGAGAGAGGGCCTGCTTGCGTTCGCGGCAGTAACCACACTGCGTGGCATTGCGTACTTCCTGGGCGATGGCGACGCGCTCTGCACCGGTCCACCAACTACCAGGCGCGCAGAGTGCTTCCCAGTAATGGTTGTAGGCAGACGGCAGGTCTTCCCGGATAGGGTAGGGGGAGTCTTTGTAGTGGAATGCCGCCATCGGTCAATCGTGCCACTACCCTGCGGGGAAGGCAATACTGGCTAGTGGCTCAGATTGAAGTCAGGAGTCTTTATGGAGGAGTGTGAGAGCGAGCATGTTACTGGGGGCGTCTGGCGACAGGAGGTCGCCGGGCTAGCCTGTACAGGGAGGTACGCTTTTTGGCGCGGTAGGCGTCCCTGGTCCCCGGTGATTTGCCGGCTCTCGTGCTCCGTGACCAATGAGTGTTTTCTAGCAGAGCCGCTACCCGTGTTTGCATATTTGAGCTTTGCAGACGATCAGGCAAATACCGGCCACTCTTCGGCCACTTTCCCTTTGTCGTAGACGGCGATATCGCCGAACTGCAGGAAGACAAATTCGCTCTGCGTGGGCCGCAGAAAAACCCAGTCGTCAGGCTTTAGCTCGATGGTTTTAGAGCCATTGAGCATTTCCTGATTGGTGGAGCGACCAAAAAGTGGATTGCTCGCAAGGCCTTCGGGTGAAACGGGCTCTGCTTTCCAGTAGCCGCCATAGGTAAAAAAGGTGCGGGCGCGGTTGGGGTCCCAGAGACTCTGCAAAGGGCCCAGATCGATGCCGGGAATGTGCAATGAGTCCATAACTTTGAGTACCGGGGTGGCAATCCAGGTTGCCGGTCTGTGATCGGCAAGGCTGGGCAGGTCAAAATCTGTTGGTTTAACCAGACAAGAACCCGCTGCGAGTTCGTTGAAGGGGAACTCGCCATCGTCATAGAGTTGGTAGGTCGGACTGCCGCCGCAATTTAGCAATACATCCTCGGGCCAGGCTTCGCCCAGATATGATTTTGCTAACTGAATGTAGTGTGCATAGGTCTCCACGGCTCTGTCGCGATAGACCAACGGATCTCCTGGTACCTTAACGACATGCGGTTCATAGCCCATGAAGCCGGAGAATTTAAGGTGGGGCGATGCATTGACAGCGTCAAGTATGGCAATAAGCTGTTGGTCGCTGCTAACGCCTCCACGATGTAAACCTACGTCCAGCTCAATACAGATGCGCATGTCAGTGCCAAGTCCGGCTGCCAGCGCGGCATACTGCTGCGCGCGTCTTGACGTATCCAGTAACCAACGCAGCTGTTGTTGTGGCTGGAATGGCCCGCCTGCGAACTCTCGATAGAACGCCTGCGCTGCGGCTACCGGCATTGGTTTACCCAGTAGTATGTCTGCGGTTGGAAAACGCTGGGCGACCTGGTTTACGAAAGGCTGATGAAACAGCATCACGCGGTTACTGCCCGACTGCTGCATGACGTTCTCGAGCAAGGGCAGTGAGGGCAGCGACTTGGCCACAATTCGATAATCAAAGCGGTCCGCGGTGTGGCTCAATAGCGTTGCTGTATTTGCCGCCAGCTCACCTTTATCGATAATCAGGGTGGGTCCGGATCGTCCGGCTGCATTGAGCGCCTTGCTCAGGCCTTCAAAATAGGGCGCGTGGTTTTCGCCCGAATCTTCAGGGCGTGCGATCCAGGTGAGGCCAGCAGCGCCGGCAAGTGACCCGAGTAACAGTGAGCGACGTTTCAAATTTTATTTCCTCAACCAAGCGGTGATTTCAAATCCCTCAAACAAACAGGGATTTCAAATAGGGATTGAGGAAGCGACCCTGCGGATCCATCTCCCTGCGCACCCGGTTGAAGTCATCCCAGTGCGGGTATATGCGCTGAAAATCGGCTCGATGGTGCGGAAGTAGGGCGTAAAGTCCTCGTCGAAATATCGGTGCACAGCGATGGAGCAAGTATCACGGCCGAAAAAAGGACTGAGCCAGATGTCGTCACTGTTGATAAAACGAAACTCGATGGGAAAGAACACTTCTGGATGGTTTTCCTCAAGCGCCTCGCGTATCTCGCGCAGGGCCTGGAGCCCATTTTCCCGTGGCAGGTGGTACTCCATTTCGTTAAAGCGCACGTTGCGTTCACTGGCGTAGTTTTTCCAGGAGCTATCGATACTGATTTCGTCATCCAGCGTTTTGAGGTACCCGCCCAGCAACAACTCCCGCAGCTTCGGTGCCCACTGCAGCAGGTCGCGCACACGCTTTAGATCTTCAACACCGTCATTGCCGTCTATTTGATCCGTTGAGCCTATGGGTTCATCGGTAAAGTCGTGAACGTGGGTGACACCCATGCCAGTGAAAGGGAAATAGTAGAACTCAAAGTTTCTATGTTTATCCGCAAGCGATTCTGCAGTGTTGAGAATCTCATCAAAGTCACGCCATACCATTTCTTCACGCAGCCGATAGGGTGCAATGTTCTGCAAGGTTATGCGGGAAATAATCCCCACTGTGCCCAGCGATACCAGTGCCGCCTGAAATAGCTCTGGATTGTTCTGGGCATCGCATTCATGCAGATCACCGCGCGCATCTACTAATTCAAGAGCGCGTACAAAAGTCGACAGGCAACCGATTCCGGCTCCGGTGCCGTGCGTCGCGGTGGCAATGCATCCCGCCAGCGTCTGTTCGTCGATGTCAGGCATATTGATCATAGCCTGACCCGCCGCCTCCAGCGGCTCGCCGATGTCGCCCAGTCGTGTGCCGCCCCATAGAGTGGCCTGCATCAGTTCTTTGTTATGACTGTCCAGGCCGGCCAGCCGCGACAATGAGATGATGGTGCCGTCCGTGGGCACCAGCGCTGAAAAAGAATGTCCCGCACCCACGGGTCGAATCGTGCCTTTGGTTGAGGCAACCAGTGATTGCAGTTCCGTGAGGTTCGCCGGCGCCTTGCG
>JBLFXU010000126.1:0-7993 GCA_047609575.1 Bacteroidia bacterium
GCGCGAATTATCAGCAGGCCATTTCCGCACGCGACCTGGCTGCGCGGGAACTGGAAGACACGCGTATTTACAGCCCAACTCCTGGGCTGGTGGATGTGCAGGCACTGCAAGCGGGTGAACCGGTGCAGGCTGGTGTCAGTCTATTTACGCTGCAGGCAGATCAGGGACTGCGCATGCACACCTGGGTCAGTGAGGCGGATATTGGCTATATACAAGCCGGTGCCGCTGCCACAGTCAGTGCCTCCGGCCTACCGGGCCGGGATTTTGAAGCAACTATCGAGTGGGTGGGGGCCAATGCCGACCCGGCCACGGGAAATTTCCCCGTTAAACTCATCCTGGGCGGCGCCACCGATGGTTTGCGTCCGGGCATGACGGCTAAGGCGGCGTTGGTTGGCGTGACCCTACGGCAGGCACTGTTGTTACCCGAGGCAGCGCTGGTAGACCGCAATCGCCGCCGTGTGGTGTTTGTGCTGGAGCAGGGCACTGTGCATCAGCGAGAGCCTTTGCTGGGTGCCGGTTTTAATGATCGCTTACTGGTTGTTGAAGGCTTGTCTGCGGGTGAGCAGGTGGTCATACGGGGGCACTCCGGGCTGCTAGAGGGCACTGCCGTTAGCGTGCGAGTGCAGGACTGACCGCTATGCAGGCGATTATAAGTTGGTTCGTCGACAGACCGCTGGTGGTCAATATGATCATGGCGCTGGTATTTCTGGTCGGCTATATGACGATTGCCGACATGCGCTATGAGTACAACCCCGCCGTCGATATGGGCGTGGTCAACATCAAAACCGTGAAGGCAGGGGCCGGACCGGAAGAAATGGAGCTGGCCGTCACGCTGCCTCTGGAAGAAGAGTTGTTGGAAGTTCAGGGCATCAAAAAGCTCTTTTCCAACAGCATGGAAAACCTCTCTGTAATTACCATCAACCTTGACCTTGAAGCGGTCAATAAGTTGGAGGTGATGCGCGATATCCAGCAGGCGGTAGACCGCGCCGCTGCACGATTACCCGACGACCTGCTGGAAAAGCCCCTGGTAGAAGAGTTGTCCACGCTTGTTACCCCTGTAATGGAAGTGCATATCACCGGTGCTGTGCCCGAGTCGGTATTGCGTGATGTGACGCGCAATGTACAGGATGGATTGCGTGAGGTGAGTGGCATCGCCAGTGTCGACCGCATTGGTTACCGGCGGCCGGAAGTGCGCATTATGTTGGAGCCGGAGAAGCTCGCGCGACTGGGCATCAGCTACGAGGAGGTTACCCAGGCTATCCGCAGTCGCAACTTGCGGGACAGCGGCGGCTCTATCGATTCTTTCCGTGCCGAAAAGAAGATTATTGCCGTAGGCCAGTTTGGCGACCCGCGGGAGGTTGAAACCGTAGTGATACGCTCCGGGGCCGTCGGCAATACCGTGTTGTTGCGCGATATTGCTACTGTAGTTCTTGATTACGAAGATTGGACCGTACAGTCGCGCATCAACGGGCGTATGGCCATTACGCTGCAGGCCAACCGGGAGGAGCGTGCTGACGAGGTACACACGGCCGCAAACGTGCGTGCTTTTGTAGAAAAACACCCGGTACCTGCCGGTGTTGAGTTGGTGATGGCGGCGGATGTTTCGCGCTTAACCGTCAATATGCTGGACGTGCTCTCCAGTAATGCGGTGCTTGGCCTTATCTCTGTCATGTTGCTGCTGTGTTATTTTCTTGAATTACGTTTCGCTTTTTGGGCGGCGGTGGGCATTCCTTTCGCGGTCTGTCTGTCTTTTCTGTTACTTGCCGCTATCGATGTCACCATCAATGCAATGAGTCTCACCGCGATTGTGCTGTTGATGGGTATCCTTGTTGATGATGCTGTTGTGGTCAGCGAAAACACCCAGCGGCTGCGGGTAGAAGGAATGGATAGTCGCCAGGCCAGTATTCTGGGTGCAGCACAAGTAGCGCAGCCGGTTATCTTCAGTGCCCTGACCACGATGCTGGCCTTTGCGCCGCTGCTGTTTATCAGCGGGCCCAACGGTACGTTCATGAAGCCTTTTCCGCTGGCGGTGATCGTTTTGTTAATCGCTTCCCTGTTCGAGTGCCTGGCCTTGTTGCCCAGTCACCTGGCGCATATTCCGATGCGTGAAACCAAACCCCGTGCCCCAGCATTTGAAAACCTGCGGGAGAAGTATCACGGTGCGATTGCGGTCTTTCTTCGGCGGCGCTATATCACCTTGTTGGCATTTGTGTGCATCTTCGTTGCCGTGATGATGATTGGCAACAGCATGATCCGTTTTTCCATGTATCCCGATGTTGATATCGATACGGTACAGGTCAAGATTGAACTCCCTGTGGGTAGTCGCTTTGAGGAAACAGAAGCTGCGGTGGCGCTGCTGGAAGCGGACTTGCGCGAGCGCGTGCCAGTGCAGGATCTGTTGTCTATCTCCAGCCAGGTTGGGCATCACGACACGGACTTTTATGGCAGCACCGAAGGACAGAATCACGCCTGGGCTGTGATCGCCATTCAGCTCAAGCCCCTGGGGCGGCGTTCCGGCGACACCAACACACAAGATCTTGTCGCCCAGTTGCAGCTGTGGGCGCAGGACCAGCGCGGCTTTGATTTGTTGTCCGTGAAGGCGCTCACCGATGTGCCTGTGATGGGCAAGCCCGTGCAGGTAGATGTCATCGGCACGGGTGAAGAGCGCCATGTTGTTGCTGCGGCGCTGCTGGAATTTTTGCAGGCCCACCCGGGTATCACCAACAGTTGGAGCAGCGCCAATCCGGGTAAGGATGTCATAGAACTGGACGTCAATCATGCCCTGCTGGCCGCCCGTGGCCTGACCATGGAACAACTGGTGCGGGCCATGCGTGTGGCCGTAGATGGCCTGCTGGTTGATGAACTGCAGACACTGGACGAGCGGGTACGTTTTCGCTTGCAGTTTCCACTGTCACGAGTAGGGCGACTGGAGACTCTGGAGAATTTGGCGGTGATCAATTCCCGCGGCGAGGCGGTTTATCTCAAATCCCTGGCCAAATTTTCGATGCGCCCTGGAGAAGCCGACATCAAGCACTATTTCGGCAAGCGCACGGTGACGGTTTACGGGGAGATCGATACGGAACTGACCAGTGTGGGGGACATTAACGCGGATATCGGTATGTGGATTGCTGAACAGGATTTCAGCACGCGTTATCCGCAGCTGCGTCTACATCAGGGCGGTGAGATGGAGGAACAGGGTGAGGCACTGCGGGAGTTGCGTGTGGCGGCCATCATCTGTGTGGTTTCGATTTTTGCCATCTTGGTGGTGCTGTTCAACTCCATGTCGCAGCCATTGCTCATTATGCTGTGTATTCCTTTTGGTCTTGTGGGTGTGGTGCTGTGTTACGCGGTGCAGGGTTTGAATATGGGCATCATGTCTATGACGGGAGTGATCGGTTTGGTAGGTGTGCTGGTCAACGATTCACTGGTGCTGTTGTACTCGCTAAACGAAAAACGCGCCGAACTGGGCAGCCGCCTGTCGGTGGCGGAGATTGCCACGGTGGCCAAGCGGCGCTTCCGGCCAATCTTTATTACGTCCATCACCACTGCGGTGGGCTTGTTACCCACAGCCTATGGCATTCTGGGCGAAAACAGTTATATCAGCCCCATGGTGATGAGTATGGCCTGGGGTGTGGTGTTTGGTGGTCTGGTGTCGCTGGTGCTGTTGCCGGTGATGTATATGATCGAGCAGGATATCCGCGAGAAACTGGGCCGGTCGTGAGAAGATTTACAGCAGAACGCTAGCAGAACACGGCTTCTTCTGGCGGCTTGCGCAATTTGGGTTGCTCCGCTAGCGCAACCCAACTGACGATGGCATGACGCACGCCAGAGGTGACTTCCAGCGCCTCGTGCAGGTAGCGGCTGTCAGAGGGAAATGTCACCAACATGCCGGGCTCGGGTGAGAGTTTGAAATCGAAATAGGGGAAGTACAGTTGTCCGCCCTCGAATGTGCTGTCGAGATAAAGCAATATGCTGGCATCCCTGTCCAGGTCTTTAACCCAGTGATTTTCCGCCTCCAGCAGGTTCTCGCTGTCGGCATGGGGCCAGTAGTAGCAGCCCGGTTCGTAGCGCATTAACTGTGGCGATTCAAACCAGCTTGCCTTATCGCTGAACAGAGGTTCGATGTTGTCGGTGACGATGCGTGCAAGGAGGGTGTTGAGTTCTTCCTGGTATTGCTGCATATCAACACGTAGGGTCACGCGACCGATTTGTGTGCCCCGCACAATATGTTCAGCAGTAGATTTTTCACGGTCGAGTTGCCGCAGTGGGCTGGTTGTCTGCTGCGCTGCATGGGCCAACAGCCTTTCGCAGGTATCGGTGTCCAGGTAGTTTCTGGTGATATGGATGCCATGGGGAATAGGGCGGTTGGGACTTACGCTACCGCAGCAGCGTCGGAACCGTTCACCGCTTGCACAGGGGCAGGGGTCGTTGCGCAGTACCTGAAAGAGTGGGCGGATGGGCGCAGGAACAAGGGTTGTCATTACCGTTTGGCCGTTTGGCCATTGCGCTCTGCCAACCAGCGTTTTTGTTGCGCCATCACTTGCCGTGTCGCCGCCATAGGCGTTATCTCTGGCACTGCATGGCCGCTATGGCCCAGTGCATCCAGCTGCGCGTAATACCAATACTGAACCGCAAACGAGCCCATGATGCGCAGTGGTTTAAAGCGATTAAGAAAAGACAACCAACGGGGAAATGCCACCAGTTCCGCCTCATGGCGGGGCAGCTCCGCAGCACCATCCAGCAGTCGCTTTGGCGCATCGGTCTGTACGCACATGGGGCGGCCCAGGCCAATGACGTCAGCGGCGCCCAGTGACAGCGCCTGCTCCATGACTTCACGACGTCGAAAGCCACCGGTGACCATTAAGGGTATGTTCACCTTGTCTTGCATCGCGAGCGCAAAGTCGACGAAGTAGGCTTCTCTCAGCTGCGTGGTGTGGGCGACAAACTGGGGCGCTTCTTTCTCGATGCCTTCTGCACCCAGTAGTTTGGGTTGTTCGTAAGTGCCGCCGGAAATTTCCAGCAAATCGACACCCGCCTGTTCCAGCCATTGAGCCACTTGCAGCGAGTCCTCAAAGGCGAAACCTCCCTGCTGAAAATCTGCACTATTGAGTTTCACCGCAACCGGGTAGGCGTCTCCTACTGCTGCCCGCACAGCGCTAACAACCTGTAGCAGTAATCGAGCACGGTTTTCCAGGCTACCGCCAAAGTTGTCGCTGCGCTGATTGCTGCGTGGGCTGAGAAACTGGGACAGCAGGTAGCCGTGTGCAGAGTGCACCTGTACGCCGGTGAATCCGGCCTCTTTGACCGCCACTGCGCACTGCACGAAGCGACGTACAATTTCCTCAATCTCAGCGGCGGTCAGCGCTACGGGTTCGCCGAACTGGCCCCCGGGTAATCCCAGCTTTACGGCAGAGGGTGCCTTGGGCGAGGGATTGATGTTTTTCTGGGTTTGTCGGCCGGCATGACTGATCTGCGCCCAGAAGTGATTGCCGCCGCGTGTGGCTATGGCGGCCCAGTCTGCGAGGGCTTTGCAATTTTTTGCATCAGGTACCTTGTCGACGATAACGTTGCCTGGGCGCTCCAAATGTTCAGCATCAATGATGATATTGCCAGACAGCAACAGCCCGGCGCCTCCGTCACTCCACAAGCCGTAGAGTCGCTCCAATTCAGGGGTGGGAACACCGTCAGGATCGGCCAGCCCCTCGGTCATGGCAGCCTTGGCCAGGCGATTGGAAAGAGTGGCCCCGCAGGGGAGAGTGAGAGGATCTGAAAGTTTGGCTGACACGGGAATCTCTATCCTTCTGTCATATAGCTTTCGATTGGGGGGCAGGCACAGAACAGATTGCGATCACCGTAGACGTTGTCCACTCGGTTCACCGTGGCCCAGTACTTGTAGCGCCGCAGGCTGTCCACAGGGTAGGCGGCCAGCTCTCGATCGTACGCATGCTCCCAGGCACTCCCCGCAACATCGGCCAATGTATGCGGCGCGTTGACTAGCGGGTTGTCGTTTGCATCCAGTCTGCCTTCCTGCACGGCGCTGATTTCCTGTCGGATACTGATCAGGGCATCGCAGAAGCGATCGAGTTCGGCTTTGGATTCTGATTCTGTGGGCTCCACCATTAACGTGCCGGCCACTGGGAACGACATTGTTGGCGCATGAAAGCCGTAGTCGATCAGGCGTTTGGCAATATCTTCCTCGGTGATACCACTTGCCTGCGCAATGGGGCGAATATCCAGGATGCACTCGTGTGCCACGTTGCCGCTGGTGCCGGTGTACAACACGGGGTAGTGGTCTTTGAGGCGGTGTGCGATGTAGTTGGCGCTGAGGATCGCCACTTTGGTTGCCTCTACCAGGCCCTCACCGCCCATTAACGCGATGTAGGCCCATGAAATTGGCAGGATGGAAGCGCTGCCATAGGGCGCGGCAGAAATAACATCGTTGTCAGCGGGCACACCAGGCACTGTGATTATTGGGTGACTGGGCAGAAAAGGTTGCAAGTGCGCACCGACACCAATGGGGCCCATACCAGGGCCGCCGCCGCCGTGGGGAATGCAAAACGTTTTATGCAGGTTGAGGTGCGACACATCGGCACCAAATTGTCCGGGCGCGGCTAGGCCCACCAGCGCATTGAGATTGGCGCCGTCTACATACACCTGGCCGCCTTGTTCGTGGACGATGTCGCAGAGTTCGATAATCGACTCTTCGAATACGCCGTGCGTGGACGGATAGGTGACCATGATGCAGGACAGATCCTGCGCATGCCTGGCGGCTTTGTCCCGCAGGTCCACCAGGTCCACGTTGCCCAGTTCATCACAGGCCACTATAACCACACGCATGCCAGCCAGTGAAGCGCTGGCCGGGTTAGTGCCGTGTGCGGAAGAAGGGATCAGGCAAACGTCGCGTTGTGAGTCGTTGCGACTTTCGTGGTAGCGACGTATCGCCAGCAGACCCGCATACTCGCCCTGGGAGCCCGCGTTGGGTTGCATGGAAATAGCATCGTAGCCGGTGCACTCCAGCAACATGTGCTCTAGCTCGTCGAGCATGGCGCGATAACCGGTCGTTTGGTCGGTTGGGGCAAAAGGGTGTATGCCGGCAAATTCAGGCCAGGTCACGGGTAACATCTCGGTCGTGGAATTCAACTTCATGGTGCAACTGCCCAGTGGAATCATGGCGCGGTTGAGGGCAATGTCCTTGTCTTCGAGATAGCGCATGTAGCGCAGCATATCGGTCTCGGAATGGTAGTTGTTAAACAGCGGGTGGCGCAGGTAATCCAGAGGGCGCAACAGCGGGTCTGGAATGCCGGCATTCTCTGTCACGTCTTTGTCGGTATTTTTTGCCTGGGGCAGGGTGGTGTCCTGGCTAAAGGCTTCCCACAGCGCCTCGACGTCGCCCGCTGTTGTGGTTTCGTCCAGGGAGATACCCAACCGATCGCTGCCTATAACGCGCAAGTTCAAGCCGCGTTCCAGCGCGCGCTGCACGATTGCGCCTTGCTGATCACCCACCGTGTAGGTCAATGTGTCAAAGAAGGTTGCGTTGTCAGACTCGAACCCGGCCTCTGTCAGGCCGTGCCTGAGGATGCACGCCAAACGCTGGATACGCGTTGCAATGAGGCGCAGACCCTTCGGGCCGTGATACATGGTGTACAGGGTTGCCATGATGGCCAGCAGTGCCTGAGCGGTACAAATGTTGCTGGTCGCCTTCTCTCGGCGAATGTGCTGCTCGCGGGTTTGCATCGCCATGCGTAGCGCCTGATTGCCGCGCCGGTCAATGGATACGCCGATGATGCGCCCGGGCGTTGAGCGTTTGTAGGCTTCGCGTGTGGCAAAGTAGGCGGCGTGCGGGCCGCCAAAGCCCATGGGCACGCCGAAACGCTGGGTGTTGCCCAGCACCACGTCTGCCCCCATGGCGCCGGGCGCTTTTACCAGCAACAATGCCATGATGTCGGCGGCTACACTCACCAGCGTTTGGGCTGCATGCGCACGTTCTATCAGG
>JBLFXU010000127.1:0-7969 GCA_047609575.1 Bacteroidia bacterium
GCGCGGTGGGGTGTTTGAGTATCAGGGCAACCCCATACACGTAACACCTGCACCTCAGAGCCCGGTAGAGGCGCTGTTGTGCATCGGGGGCAATAGCGCAGCGGCCGCCAGGAGGGCTGCTAGATTAGGTCTGCATTTTGCACCGGCCATCGATGATCCGGCCCTTAACGACGTGTACGAGGCGCAGTGCGCAGCGCAGGGCTTCGCCGGTGGGTTTGTGATCTTCCCCCGCGAACCTTGTCTGACGCTTATCGCTCAGGATGTTGCGGCAGCTTGGGGCGAAGTGGGGCAGTATCTGCTTTACGATGCGACCGCTTATGCCAGCTGGCGCCACCCGACTCGGCGAGCCTATGCAGAATCCAGTGCTACCGACCTGGAAGCGCTGAAAACCGAGGGCAAGTACGCGATCCTCACCCCGGAACAGGCGGCCCAAAAAATTCGGTCCAAGGGTTCCATCAACCTTGCGCCTCTATGCGGTGGCGTTCCCATCGAATTTGCCTGGCGTAGTTTGGCGCTTTTCGCGGAGCAGGTGGTCCCGCTACTTGAGTTATAGCCGTTTGAGGGCCTGTTGAGGGCCGGTTGAACGAGGCTAGAACTGTCTGGAGTGCTCAGCCTGGGCTGCGTGGTGGCACTATTATCGCCGGCTGTCTACCAGAGCCCACTTTTGGGTTTTGGCGGTTTTAAACTGGCGATGTCGCTGTAGACTGTAGGGACTGAATCCAGCTTCCACAGAAAGGATATGAGCTTGAAAACGCCGCTGGAAATTCGAAAAACAATCCGCATGGATTCGCGGATAGAGTCTCAAACCGGGCTGGAGCCGTTGTTTGAGAAGGTGAGCAATGTCGTGCTCACTGATGCGCTTGAAGGCGGCTCCCTGAGTGATCCCAGACAGCGGGCCATGATTCTGGTCGGTGTGCTGGTCATTTCGACCGGCGCTGCCTTTCTCGTGACGTTGTCACTGTTCGGACTGTATTTTTTTACCGGTGTTTCCTTGCATTTGACCGCTGCCATTGGTGCTGCGTTAACCGTATTTGGCTATATCGCAACGCTGTTCCACTTCAAGCACAATCAGCGTCTTTTGCCAGCCGCCCATTTGTATGCAATCACAACAACCTTCAGCACAATCTTGCCCTGTCTTATCACCGGAGGGGTGACCGTATCACCGTATCTTTTCATGGTGCTGGTTGTGCCCATTTTTCTGTTCCTGATCGCTGGTCGGCGGTATGGGATTTTCTGGAGTTTAGCGACCGCCGTCTGCGTGGTGATTCTTCTTGCCGTCGAGTCTGCTGGCGTCACTTTCCCCCAAATCATAGCGCCACAGTGGATGCCGTTGTTCCAGTTTTCGACCTGGATGATGACGCTGACCTTACTGGTACTTGGGCTATTCGGATATGACCGTAACTTTGAAACGCTTACCAGGCGCATAGTCCAGGAGCGCGGTCAGTTTGCCTATGAAGCTATGCATGATGGATTGACGGGCCTGGCCAACCGCAAGCTCTTTTTTGTGCGCGCAAAGGAAGCGATTGAGCATGCACAGCAACATCAACACAAGGCAGCGTTCATTTACATCGATCTGGACAGTTTTAAAGCGATCAATGATGAAAGTGGCCATGATGTAGGTGATGAGGTTCTCAAAGTAGTTGCCACCAGGCTAAAGAAAAGTGTGAGAGCGAAGGATACCGTCGCGCGTTTGGGCGGGGACGAATTCGCCATTGCGCTGCACGAACTTGAAAGTGTCGCGGTGGCCGAGTTGCTGGCAGAGAAGTTACGCTGTGTGATTCAGGAGCCGGTTACCATTGCTGGTCGGCATTTTGAGGCAACCGGTAGTCTAGGCGTGGCGGTGGCGCCAGATCAGGGTACAGATGTTGACGAGCTGCTGAGGAAGGCGGACACCGCCATGTATCGAGCCAAGGAAATTGGCAACAAAGTCAGGTACGCTACCTCCTGAGCCGATGCTGGGCGTGCGTCCATGCCATCACCACTCATTGCATCATTCATCACAGGTAGCCCAGACCGGCAACCTGGGATACCAATAAATGAGCGTGGAGACCAAGAATGTACGCGGAACTTGCACAAGTAAGAGCAGAACTATGCGGGTCAGGGCAGCCTTTTGAGATAGAGGAAATTGAAGTACGCGGGGTAGTCGTAAAAGCGTGGCGCAATGCCGCGCCTTCCCTGCGCGATCTCTGGCTACAAAGTGCCGCCCATGCCGATCAGGATTATTTGGTTTATGGGGAGGATCGCTGGACCTTCGCCGAGGCGCATGAAGAGGTGGCTCGAATTGCCCGCTGGCTGTCCGATCATGGCATCGGGCAACACGACCGGGTGGCCATTGCCATGCGCAATTACCCAGAGTGGATGTTGTCTTATTGGGCTGTGCTGTCACTGGGTGCCGTTGTTGTGGGTGTCAACGCCTGGTGGGTGCCAGAGGAATTGTCCTATGGCCTTAAGGACGCTGCGCCGAAACTGATGATTTGCGATGCCGAACGATTACAGCGGTTTGAGGCGATCAGAAGCGAGTTGCCCGAAATGCAGATCGTTGCGGTGCGCTGCGAAGAACCGTTGCCGCAATACGCGGTGCCCTGGAGCGAGGTGCTCAAGGCCGCAGCTGAGTTACCCGAGGCAGAGATAGACCCGGACGACGATGCCTGCATCTTTTACACCTCTGGTACTACTGGTCATCCCAAGGGTGCCAGGCTGACGCACCGTGGCTGCACTAACAATGTGATGAGCGCATTGTTCGCTAACATGTCGCAGACTGTGGCCATGTCGCGAGTATCTGGAGAGGAGGCGCCCGCAACAGTAAAATCAGCTACGCTGCTGACGACCCCACTTTTTCACGTAACTGCAAATAATGTCATTGCCCAAACCAATACCTTGTTAGGTAACAAGCTGGTGCACATGTACAAGTGGGATGCAGCTGAAGCTATTCGCATAATTGAGCGGGAGAAAATTACGTCCATGTCGGGTGTGCCGGTCATGGCGCGGGAAGTGCTGTCTCACCCGGATTACGCCAAAGCTGACACCTCTTCGTTGGTGTCTCTTGGTGGTGGTGGCGCAGCCTTGCAGCCGGACCTGGTCAAAAAAATATCTGACTCCAGTGGAGCTACGCCTGGGTCTGCTTTCGGAATGACGGAGGTCTGTGGTCTTGCCACAGGGATTTCCGGCGCCTACTTTCATGATCGCCCCGACAGTGTAGGGCCGGTGCTACCGGTGTTTGATGTGAAATGTATCGATACCAATGGCAAGGCACTAGCGGTTGGTGAGAGAGGAGAGATACTGCTGAAAGGCGCCCAGGTCATTAAGGGCTATCTCAACAGAGACGACGCAACGGCTGAAACCATTGTGGACGGCTGGCTGCACAGCGGTGATATCGGCTACCTTGATGAAGACGGCTTTCTTTATATTGTCGATAGAATCAAGGACATGGTGTTGCGCGGTGGGGAGAATATTTACTGTGCAGAGGTCGAGGCGGCCCTTTTTAAATACCCAGGCGTCTCCGAGGCGGTTGTGTTTGCCGTGCCCGATGATCATTTGGGAGAGGAGGTTGGCGCTGCTATTTATGCAGAAAATGGCGAGACAATCTCAGTGCCTGACCTGCGGGCCTACTGTAAAGAACATTTGTCCGCGTACAAGATCCCTCGCTATGTCTGGCTGCAGGAGCAGCCGCTACCGCGCAATGCCAGTGGTAAGTTTCTCAAGAAAGAACTGCGCGGTTCGCTTGAGGTAAAAGACGCAGTGTAGCGTCACTGCCAGTGGTATCCCGGGCGCATGCTGGCGTTGAGTGGCCAGAGGCTGCTGACAGCAACTTCCGTTAATCTCAAGATCGCCGGCACCGAGGGCATCTTAGCCAGTGTTCAGCAGTGTTTGCAGATATTCCCTGCAAGAAGGTTCTGTCTTTTGGCAGTAGAGTGACACTTTGCGAGGGAGTTTATAGGCTGGCCGATTCATCGTAGCGTTCGAAGAACAGACACTGGTCAATTGACTTGCGCGGCGGTGTACCATACTTACCGATGGGCCAGCCAATAGGTATGAGCGCGCAACTGGGGGTCTCCGGGGACAGGTTTAGATAGCTGTCAATCTCGCGCCCTTGACCTATGTGCGCGGTAGTCAGCGATGCTCCCAGCCCCACTGCGCGACACGCCAGCAGGATATTCTGAATCGCTGGAAAGAGGGATTGCAGCTGTGGCTCGCCACGGCGTTTCCAGCCTGCTACCACCAGTAATACCGGCGCTTCATGCATGTGCTCGGCAAGATACATGGCAGCCTTGATGTTGCGTCGCTTGCGGTCCGGAAACTCCGGGTCCAGCGCTGCCTCCACCGCCGGTGCGATGTACGCGTCAAAAATTGACCGATAACAATCAGCGATATACCGCTTGCGCTCAGGCTCTGTAACGGCAATGAAAAGCCATGGCTGGCGGTTGCCGCCGCTGGGTGCAAAAGTGCCTGCTTCGCAAATCTTGCGAATCAGTTCATCGGGTACCGGGTCTGGCTTCAGGCGGCGTATGGCGCGCGTCGTGCGCAGGGCTTCAAATAGCGTTAATTCTTCACCAAGGGTCTCGATGTTCATGCCAGTAGCTCGCGTCGTAAAAACCCCATTGTCCAATGCATGGCGGTAGACGGCAAATGTTGTTGCTGCTATTTCTTGCCTGCGCTGAAACTGCGTTATGCCAGTTTTTGTAGTAAAGTAGACAGTGATGAGGGTGGTTTTAAACGCTCCTTTGCTAGAGTTTTACCGGGTTTCGATCAGTCCTTGCGTACGCAAGCAGTGGGGAATATGTCTGATTCAGGCGTACAATTGGCAACTACCGATGGCCGGCGACTGCGCAGCGAGCGCAGCCGCAAGGCAATTATGGACGCGAGTCTGGCCCTGATTGAAGAGGGGTGTCTTGTGCCGACCGCGCAAGTCATTGCCAAGCGCGCCGGAGTGGGTATCCGTTCATTTTTCCGGCATTTCCCTGATATGGGAAGCCTCTTTGCCGCTATAGACAATGAAATTGGTGAGTTGGTGGAGGCCCTGTTTGTGGGTGGTGATCGCGACGGTATCTTGGACGAGCGAATTCTACACGCAGTGGAGCGCCACGCAGATGGCTATGAAATAGAGCAAAATACTATTCTTTGCACAGCAGCCCAGTCCTGGCGCTATGCTGTATTGCGTAAAAACTACGCACGCTATCAACGTGGATTACGCAAAGACCTGGAAGATTGGTTGCCTGAACTTCGATCACTAGACCCGGTAAGACGTGAAGCGGTTGATGCTATTGCGTCCTTTGAGTATTGGCATCGACTGCGTGTGCACCAGAATCAAAGTAAACAAGCGGCAATCGACGTCATCGTTATGCTGCTTAGCCATCTGATACCCAACGACCAGGTTGCCGCACGCTCAAAACCCCGATGATATTTTGCGCCTACCTTACTGCTGAGCCAGCCCTCGCTTAAAGCGCTAGTCCCTGCGTGTGTTTCTAGGTTGTGATTTGGGCCTGCTTGCCGCTTTCGATTTCACTCTTTTTTGGGGTTTCGTCTTGGTCTTGGTCTGGGACTTCGCTTTTGGCTTCGGTGTTACTTTCGTTTTGCCCGCCGGCTTTTTCGCTGACTTGGTTTGAGTGCGCGCCTTGGTTTTTTTGGCGCTGGCAGCTTTCGTGGTGTTAGCGGTTTTCGGGGCTTTGCGTCCAGGCTTTCCAGCGGGTTTTTTGCCACCGGAAATTCCGGCAGCCTCTTCCAGTTCGACCAGCGCATCTTCCATGTAATCAATCAATCGCTGTACCTGTGGTACTGAGCGACGGCAGGCGATGATGCCGAAGTCCACTTGCTTGTCGTACGTTAGCAGTGTGATATTCAGCGCAATGCCGTCTGTGACAATTGACAGGGGGTAGGAGCCATTCATGCGTGCTCCGTTCCAGTACATAGGCTCTTGTATGCCTGGCACATTTGATATGACGGTGTTGTAGGGCGGTAACTTTGAGGCCAGGCCCAGTGGCATTAGCAGCATGGAGGGTGCCTGCATGGCCAGCGCGAACAGCTGAACTTCGCTGGGTGCCATGCCTTGATAGAGTGCTCTGCCTGCATGAACGGAAGCTTGAATAGCAGCGAAGCGCTTAACGGGGTCGGCAATATTGGTGGCCAGGTCGGCGCTGATTGCCGCGATGGCATTGGACGAGTCGATGTCGCCCTTTTGCCGAATCGATACGGGCACCATGGCCTTCAGGGATTCGTCGGGTAGTTCGGCGTGTAATTGCAGGTACTTGCGCAGCGCGCCGGCAGCCATTGCCAGTACGGCGTCGTTGAATGTGCCATCAAAGGCTTTTGCCACGGTACGCAGTCGATCGAAGGGCCAGGTCTGGGCCACGAAGCGTCTAGCGCCATCGATGGACGTGTTGAGTGAACTGCGTGGGACCTGCATGTGCGGTACACGCAAAGCGCCTCCGCGGCCAGTCCAGGCACGGGTAAAGCCACGCAGGGCCTGGAACACGTTGGTGCTTGAATCGAATGTTGCTTTGAGCCTGTCAGCAACGTTACGGACTTCTTCTTCGGTGAACTCGGGTCGCTTTCCCAGCGTCAGGCTGTTGCGGTATTTTTCCCAGGAGTTGAGCGATAGCGGTGATTCGTCCAGACGAAAATCCGGATCTGCAGACAGCATACTGCGCGTCAAATGAATGGCACGCGCGCCGTCCACAGCGGCGTGGTGTGTTTTGCTATACACCGCGAACTGCCTGTCCCTGAGGCCTTCAATAACGTGCATCTCCCACAGGGGACGATTGCGATCGAGCAACGTGCCGTGCAGGCGCGATACGAGATTGAACAGTTCCCGGTAGCGACCGGGCTTTGGCAGTGCGGAATGTCGGATGTGGTAGTCCATATCCAGGGCGGCGTCCGGCTCCCAGTACGCTGAGCCAGCCAGTCCCAGGCGGCCTGTCTTCAAATGGTCGCCAAAAGGCGGTACCAGTCTATCGGCATCACGCAGGTTGGACGCCAGCTCATGCAGGAATTCCTGTTCATCGACGCCATCGGGTAGGGTGTACAGACTGACACCACCCACATGCATTGGCATTTCCCGGCTTTCGGTAAGCAGGAAACCGGCATCGACGAAACTGAGTTTCTTCATTGGACTCTCTCGAAAACGTCTACTTAACAGGATTGCGACTACTGATTTGGATAGCGCTACTTTGTAGTGTAGCGCAACGGAGCAAAGCGTCTAACCCACGAACGTTGGCTGAGTATGGCACAAGGTTTACCCGCCAGCCTCATTATGACATATTGCCTGTCCAATTTTTCAATCTAGATGTTTGCCCCGCCTGGCCTGTTTGGGTTATCGCGTTGGTGCAGTGATGCCAGATCAGGGGGAAATGTATGAAGGTAATCACCAGGCACACGCACAGTGCGATTTTTCAATTATTTCGGAGAAAGTAGGCATGACTATTGGCGTACTTGCCACTATCACAGTGGCTGAAGGCAAGAATGCAGAATTTGAGAAAGTGTTTCTGGAGCTGATTGAGCAGGTTCGTGCTAATGAGCCAGGCAATAACTTTTACTCGCTCAATCGCAGTATGTCAGATCCGCAGGTATACAAGGTTATGGAGCAGTACGTAGATGGCGACGCGCTGGATGTTCACAGCAAATCAGATCACTTTCGTGCAGCGAACAAACAGTTAGCCGGTTTGGTTGCCGGTGCCCCGGATATAGAACTACTGGAAAGTTTCTGATCAGCTGACTGTAGTTCGGTGACTCTCGTTTGGTGAGGGGAGCGGCGACGATTTAATCGGAACTGCGGCTATCATCGGCCAGCATTCGCTTGCCCGGATACGTATTTGGCACGAGCTTGCCTTTGCGAATGATGGGCTGGCCATTAACGATCACGTGCTCGATTCCCTCGGCCTCCTGATACGGGTCTTCGTAGGTAGCCCGGTCCAACACGGTGTGCGGGTCGAAAATCGTGATATCCGCATCCATACCCTCCTGAATGCGCCCTTTG
>JBLFXU010000128.1:0-7963 GCA_047609575.1 Bacteroidia bacterium
CGGTATCTGCGAATTGAAACCCTGCTTCTTTTAAGGCTTCTGCGCGACCGCAATCCAGTCCGGTACCCTCGCAGGTGGCGGCGTCATCGCGCTTTCCAGGTATCCGTCGTGGCTTTTCGCCGGCGCGCTGTTTGCGCAACAGCGGGTCTGTGAATTCGCGAATAAAGTGCGCTTCCATTGCAACAATGGCAGCGCGCGTATCACCGTGAGGCAGCTCCAGGTCTGGCTCGAACATATCGAAGGTTAGTTCATGGCAGCTGCGGCAGTCATTGTCCATGGTGATGGGCGCAAAGTGCTCGCCGTCGTCTTCTAGCGCGTGACAGCTGGCGCATTGCAGAGCGTCGCCACTGTCGCCTTCCTGCACTTTATCTACATCCAGGTGCACGTCGTGATTGAATTTGAGCCCGGACTGTTCTTGCAACCCCGGGGTATCCTGCCTTACCGCTTTAACTTCCCAGCCATGCGCACCGCCAGGTCCCATGGGAATCTGCAGGTCGAGTCTAAAGTGCGGGTGGTCCTCGGAGGTGAAGGCCGTAGCTGCCTGCATGCCATGCTCTTTGCCGTCAAAGCGTTCCGGTTCGGCATGGCAGTCGACACAGAGTCCGTTATCAGAACGCATCAGTGTGGCGGGTTCATTGTGTTCCCGGTGACAGCTGGCGCAGCGCTCATCAGAAAATCCTTCGATGCCGTGTATGCCAATATCAACGTGCTCGGTGATATTGCGGTGACAATCAAGACAGGCGTTGTCTTTAACCATGGTGAAAGGCGTTTCATGGCAAGCTTGGCAGTTTTCGGCTAGTCCCGCGGTATCGTGAGCGCCCAGAAGAGGGCCGCTGGACCACAGTCCATCGTCCGGTAGCGGTAGGCTGCGCACTTGATTCGCCGTGTCTGGCCCAAACAAAACCAAGCTAGGAATAATCAGCATCAATACCAGTACGAGCAGGGCGCCGATCCAACTGGTTCGCCGCATGCTACCGAGGCGCTCTGACAAGTCCATGCCACCCGCATAACTGACACCTTCTGATTCGATTTCCAATGCAAAATCAAAACCTTGAGGGGCCGCGATGACTGTTAGCGCATAGCCGGGCAGCTTGATCTCATCGCCGATGGCAACCTTAGCTTTGCTGGTTGCATTGCCGTCAACGGTGGCTTTGAGACCCTTGGTCGAAAGGGTAGCGCCGCCATCGCCATCGGGGCTGAATTTGGTCTGCCCAGGCAGGCCTGGAAGCTGCACGGTTTCATTGCCGGAGCTACCCAGGGAGAGTTGTTTTGCTTCGTACTCCGCGTCGAAAGCTTCCTGCTGCCCGCGACCGGTATGGGTTCTGATCAGATAATGCACGGCGTTACCAGTAGACGAAGACGACGAGAATATGGGTGGTTAGAGCCACGAGCAATGAAATAGTCAGGGGCACGTGGAAATACAGCCAAATCTTGAGCAGTGCCCTGTACTGGACGTCTTTGCGCAGCAAATGCAGGATGACCTGTCGTCTGCCGTAGAAGGCCAGCAACTCGTTCAGAACTTCTGCTTCGTTTTGTTTGCGAGCGTTTGGAATACGCGTGGACAGTTCCTTGATGAGCACCAATTGCGCTTTATTGGCGACCAGTTTGTTATTTATCCGTACGGCGCTCTGATCTCGCGCGAAAAGCTGGTTGAAAACGCCACCACCCAGGGTGGTATGGTCCAGCGAGCTGAGTCCCATAGCTTGCAGAGTGGCGTCGCAGCGCCCCAAGGCATCGCGAATGCCATCATCTGTTTCTCCCAGCTCTTTCAGCCAGGCCTGTGCGTCCTTGCCAGCGTGGTTGCTCGCCAGTCGGTGCGGCAGATGCAGGTAGACATAGAGACCATAGATGCCTGTAGCGATAACGAGGCACATTAACACGTAGGCAAGCGTGTGCACGTTCCAGCCGAACTGTGCGGCACAGTGCAGTGTTGCCACCAGTATCAGGGCAATACCCAGGTAAACGTGGGCAGATGCCCAGCCCTGAACGGTGCCAGCATTGGAGCTGTACTGCCGCTTACGGATACCCAGAAGACTGAGCCACACAATAAGTCCTGCGCCTAGCGTGCCTAGTACGTAGCCCTGCCAGGTGCCGCCATTGGGTGGTTGTGCGTTGTTCATGCCCTGACTGATGTACAGCAGGATACTGATTACGCTAACGACTAACGCGGCATAAAGGTAACGGTAGCGTTGCCAGCTAAGAAGACTCTGATGCATTGTTATCGAGCCTCCACCAGTTCAATGAACTGTTCTGGTGCGAGACGAACGGCCGCACCCGTTGGGCAGGCTCTTACGCAGGCAGGACCGCCCGGAAGATCCATGCAGGCATCACATTTGACCGCTTTCTTGCCGCTGTCCTTGGACGCTTCAGTGGCGGCGAAGCCGTCTGGCTCGCCGGGTCCGGGCCCTTTGCCAAAGAACAACCACGACAATAAGCTCGGTTTCTTCTCCGGTTGATAGCTCATTTTAATAGCGTCATACGGGCAGTTGGTTTCGCAGTTGCCACAACCAATGCAACTCTTTGCATCAATAAAGACTTCGCCGCGGGGGGAGCGACGGATCGCATCTGGCGGACAATCTTTCATGCAGTGGGGTAGTTCGCAGTGCCTGCAGACCACCGGCACGTGCAGTGAGGCCAGAGACGCGCCTTCTTCTCGATTGAGCCGTGAGATGCCGCCGTGTGTTTCTGCACAGGCTTTTTCGCAGTTATCGCAGCCGACACAGAGTGTTTCATCAATGACAAACGCGTTGGTGGCTTCACCCAGGCCCTGGTCCATAAGAAAGCCAATAGCTCTAGCCGATTCAGGCTGCGATGCCATTGAATTCGTGTTGCGCAGTACCGTGGAGAGCTGGTCCTGCAGTTGTTCAATATGCCCGGTCTGGCTGTTCACCATTTCGATGAACTCTGGACCCTTGATTTCCAGTGTTTCTGTGCGCACGGCGGCGGTGGCGGTATCGCGCCGCTTGGGAGCTCCCATCAGCGCCATTTGGCCTGCTAGCTGCCCGGAATGTAATTGTGCCAGGACGAGATCCTGTTCGCCCCGTGACAACATCACCGTGCCGCTGCGGATAAGGTGCAGGCTGTCGCCCATCGAGCCTTCTTCGAATAGGGCTTCACCTGCCTTGAACTGGCGCGACGCCACTTTGTCGGCGATTTCCGCCAGCCGGGACAGTTTGAGATCCGGCTGAAAGGCAGACTGGAGTGCGCGCATGATGAATACCCGATCGATACCCGCGCTCACTTCTTCATTGGAGTTCATCAGCTTTACAATGATGCGCCTGGGCGTTTCGATCAGGATGCAGTCTTCCTCGGCGACTGCGCTGCCCTGGCGAGGGCGGCCAGAGATGAGGCTCATCTCGCCAAAAAACTGACCCGGCTTGACGTTGTGCCAGGCACCGTCCTCTTGCAACTGCATTTTTACTTCCCCTTCTACAAGTGTATAGAAGGAGGTGGTGTACTCGCCGTGGTCATAAACCGGCTCGCCGGCCTTGATAAACACGGTAGAGCGATCGCCGCCAGCCCGTGCCTCATTGTAATGTTCAGGTGGCACGCTCACCAGAATGCGGCTTTCAATGATCAACTCACGAAATGCCAGTGGGTTCATGCGCCGGAACATGGGGATTTTCGACTGGTAGAGGCCCAGTACGTCCTCAGCCTTAAGCCGCATTGGCAGGCCCAGGAACTGTTCTTCCAGTAATGGCGTGTCCGCGGGCTCAATGTCGTTGCCGTGGATGTACTCGATAACATCGTAACCCTGATTCATGGCCTGCTTGATCAGGGGGTAGCCGCCAAGGGCGCCAATAATATAAAGCCCAGGCACGTTGCTCATATAGTGGCCGTCTACGTCAGGTACGGCATCGGCACTAGGGCTGGAAATTTCGATACCACACGCTTCAACGAACTTGCGCGGTGGTATGGTGCCCAGGCGGGCGATAATGCGGTGGCATTCCACACGTTCTTCGCCTGAGGCGGTGTTCAAGATGATGGCGCCGGCTTCGCCAGGCTTATCAGGCAACTCCAATCCGCCTATGTTGGTCTCATAAAAGCAGGAAAAGTCTTTGCTCTTGTCATTAATGGCGGCGAGTACGGCGTTCAAGTTGCCATCTTTGGCCCGGCTGAATTCGTTGCGCCGGTTGACGATATGGACCTTATTGTATTCCGCCAGGGCAATGGCGTTTTCGATCGCGGCGTCACCGGCCCCAATAACCACTACGGTTTCGTTCTGGAATTCTGCTGGATCGTCCAGGGTATACATGACGAAATCGGATTCTATATCACCGGGGACGCCCAGTGCTCTGGGGTTACCCTGGGTGCCAATGGACAGGACGATATTTTCGGCGTTGATGATGTCGCCGCTGTTGAGGCGGATGCTGAAGCCGCCTTGCTCGCCATCAATGCCAGTGACTTCGCTCTCGTAGCGAATGTTGATGCCTTCGTCGATGCTGTCTTGCCAGCCGCCAAGAATTTCTTCGCGCTTACCCGCTAGAAAAGGCACCGGACTGCGCAGGGTCAGGAACCCCGGCTCATCCATAACGTGTTTGCCTTTCTGATACTTCTGAATGGTTTTGGCGAAGATTGAGAAACCTTCAAGCAAGACGTAGCTCGGTGATGCCGCCCCCGACTCCTTGTCATGGTGGGCCGCACGTCCTGCAGCACTTAAACCAGCGGGACCTGCGCCAATAATGGCGATATGGTAGCTGTCAGCCAAGGCTGTGCACTCCGAATTTTTTTAATTTTTGTATGGGCACTGCCGCACCCAAGGGGGCCTTTCTAGACGCTCCTGTCTGTGTCTCTATTTTTAGCGGGTGGCGAAACGAAGTCAAGTCTCTATTGGGTTTTTCGGCTGTTGGCGCTGCCTTCGAACTGCGCAGTCATCTTTCTGGTCGCGTCACCTCGACGCGATCTCGCCTGGTTCTTAAGTACCTTGATCTCGACCTTGTCATGGTGGTGAAGCATTACCGCACCGCCTATTTTTTGACCATTTACACGGGTGCCGTCGGAAGAACTGAGGTCTTCGATAAGCAGTCCTTCATCATCAATTCGAAAACGCAGATGTCGTCTCGATATGTGACCTACCGGTACGGTGAGCCCACACGCAGAGGAGCGGCCCACGGTGACATCTGACTCCAGCCCATATTTCAAACCCGATAACGTGCCGGAGCCAATCTCCAGAACCCAATCATAGGAGGCGTCCTCTCGTGACGGATTGCCCTTGGTCGGTGGTTCTTTGCGGCGGTCATCCAGTATGGCGATGTTATACAGCACCCTGCGTTCAGAGTAGGCAGGTGTGGGGTTTATGCCTGTTGCCGATATTTGGTAGCACCATGCAAAGGTAGCCACAGCGGGCAAACCGAGCAATGCCACGATCAGGAGGATTCGCGACACCATCGTCATGTCGGATCCTAGAGAGGAGAGCAGGATGTCGCATACTTGCAGGATGATCCAGCAGGTCAATATATAGAGGACACAGGGCCCGGCCACCTGGCGGCGCCTGAGTTCTCGCGCGAATAGACTTGCTGACAGCAGAAGGCCATTCAGGTGGGTGTCACAGGTGTGATTGTCGCTGGGACAGATCGGGTCGCCACAAGCATCGTGCGGTTAATCTTTATTGTCCAGCAAAGCCCGACAAGGCATGGTTTTCGTGTAAGAATTGAAAACTTGTCTACACTTCAAAGCTATTGCTTAATGTGTTCTCAATATTACTCACAAAACAAGAAAACAATAAACGGAGTTCATTATGTACGAAGATCTGTCACTGGACCATTTCATGGTTGGTCTGAAAAAACGGAACCCGGGTGAGCCTGAGTTTCACCAAGCGGTCTATGAGGTGGCGGAGTCGGTAATTCCGTTTATTCTCGAGAACCCCAAGTATCAGCAGGCCGGCATCATCCAGCGCATGACTGAGCCAGACCGCACCATTATCTTCCGGGTCGTCTGGGAAGATGACGAAGGTCACATCCGCGTCAACAGAGGATACCGGGTGCAGTTCAATAACTCTATCGGCCCCTATAAAGGCGGCTTGCGTTTCCACCCCTCGGTGAACTTGAGCATTCTGAAATTCCTGGGCTTTGAGCAAACCTTTAAGAACAGCCTGACTACGCTGCCTATGGGCGCGGGTAAAGGTGGGTCCGATTTTAACCCCAAGGGCAAGTCAGACCGGGAAGTGATGCGTTTTTGTCAGGCATTCATGATAGAGCTGTTTCATTACATTGGTCCGGATACCGACGTGCCTGCAGGTGATATTGGCGTGGGTGCCAGGGAAATTAGCTATATGTTTGGCCAGTACAAGCGCCTGGCGCATGAATTTACCGGCGTGCTCACGGGTAAAGCGCTGGAATTTGGCGGCAGCCTGATTCGTACGGAGGCCACCGGCTACGGTAATGCCTTCTTTATGGAGGAAATGCTCAAGCACCACGGTGATTCCATTAAAGGGAAAACCTGCTGTGTGTCCGGTTCCGGTAATGTGGCTACTTACTGTACAGAGAAGATCACGCAGCTGGGCGGCAAAGTGGTGACCCTGTCTGACTCCTCCGGTTTCATTCATGATCCGGACGGCATAGACGAAGAGAAGCTCGCATGGATTATTGATCTTAAGACCAATCGTCGCGGCCGCATTGCTGAATATGCCGAGAAGTTTGGTTGTGAGTTCCATGAGGGCAAACGTCCCTGGGGTGTGAAGTGTGATCTTGCGTTCCCATGCGCCACGCAGAACGAACTCGATGAGGATGATGCCAAAACCCTGGTGGCTAATGGCTGTAAGGCGGTTTCCGAGGGCGCCAACATGCCCACTACGGTAGAGGCCATCCACGTACTGCTGGAGAACAAGTTACTTTATGGCCCAGGCAAGGCGGCCAACGCTGGTGGTGTTGCCGTGTCTGGTCTGGAGATGAGCCAGAACAGTATCCGCATGTCCTGGTCAGAAGAGGATTTGGAGAAGAAGTTGCTGGATATCATGATTAATATTCATGCCCAGTGTGCCAAGCACGGCACCGAAGGTGACTTCACCAACTATGTTAAAGGCGCGAATATCGCGGGCTTTATCAAGGTTGCAGACGCCATGTTGGCGTATGGGGTTGGCTAAAGGCTCTTGAGCAGCCGGGTAGAAGAGGGCAGTTTCTTCTACCCGGTTACCTTCCCATGCGGCTCATGCCGCCTGGGTTATTTCTGGGCGCACACTGTGGCGCTAAAAAATTTCAGCCCCTGTACTTCCTGCCAGGCCTCTTCTTCGAAAATGTCGTAGCGCACTTCCTTGAAACCGGCCTCTTCAAAAGCACGCAGAAAGTCTTCCTTTTGAAAAGCACCTGAAATACAGCCACTCCAGAGTTCGGCGTCCTGTTTCATGGCTTCGGGGACGCCTACTTCACTGACGATGTCGGCGATTGCAATGCGACCGCCAGGTTTCAGTACCTGGTAAATCCCCTCGATCATCTGGCGCCTGTCTGCCTCGGCCACCAGGTTGAGTACGCAATTGGAGATCACCAGGTCTACGCTGCTGGGTTCGATGATGTGTGCAACGTTCTGTATGTAGCCGCGATGGAAGTCGACATTGCTGAATCCCAGTGTATCTGCCATCTCCTCTTGGTAGCTGCGCGCCAGCTCCAACATCTCGTCGGTCATGTCGATGCCGTGTACGTGACCACAACAACCGGTAATTTGAGCTGCCATGTAACAGATCTTGCCACCGCCTGATCCAAGGTCGACAACAACGTCGCCCGAGCGTACATACCGGGAAGGGTCGCCGCAGCCATAGTCTCGTTCGAGAATCTCCTGCGGCAGTAGCGCCAATAGTTCGGTATCGTAGCTGACGGGGCAGCACAGTGATTCTTCCCGGCATTGGGCGCCCTGGGCATAGCGTTTGGATACGACGGATTCGATTTCCATGGGTTCTATCTAACCTCTCTTGGCGGGTGGGAATTTGGCCAACAACTGGGCGGGCCTAACGGGGCGGCGAACTAACACTCCG
>JBLFXU010000129.1:0-7928 GCA_047609575.1 Bacteroidia bacterium
CGCCCAACTGATTACGCGCCTATCAAAACCGGACTCCTTTAAGTGCTGGTGCGGTAACGGCTGGGTGATCACGGCTTTTTAAAGCATGTGCGCGTATATCTTCAAAGCCTACAAAACTAGCGTGTCGCTGCCGTAAGACCCACTGTTTTTACCAGGTTGAGCTGCCATTCGCGTAACTGTTCGGGCGCGTAGGGCTCGCCTAGAGGGAGATTGCCCCACACCGGCTGTGGCCAGCAGGGGTCTTTTGAGTGTCGCCCAATGATATGCAGGTGCATGACCGAAACCACGTTGCCCAGTCCGGCAAAATTCACTTTGTCAAATCCCAGCTGCTGCTTAATGAACCGCGAGACCGCTGCACATTCTGCCAATATCGCCTCACGCTGGTCATCGGGCAGATCCAGGACGTCATGCATCTGTGTCTGTGGGACTAGGATAAACCAAGGAACGGCGGCGTTGCGGTTAAGCAGAACGGCTGATGCGTGAAGCCAACCAAGGTGGTGGCAGTCTGCGAGCAATTGAGTGGGGATATTAGGCTGAGTCATAACGATAGTCTCTTATACTGATGTATTTTTAAGGCTTCCAAGTGAGCAATTTTAGCGCTCAGCCAACACTAGAATTGATTGCAATAATCTCTACTAGATTGTGATGCCGCCATCCACAGTAATGCATTCACCCGTGGTATAACTACTGGCATCGGACACGAGGTAGAGTACCGTGCCAGCCATTTCACTAGGCTCCGCATGGCGACCCATGGGAATAGCCTGCACAGCCATTTGGTAAATATCCTCGTTGCTAAATAGCGCTCCTGCAAACTTGGTCTTGGTAAGACCCGGCAAAAGCGCATTACAGCGAATACCAAAGGGAGCACACTCTTTGGCGAATACTTTTGTCATATTGACTACCGCTGCCTTGGTGATGGAATAGATCCCCTGCATAGGCCCGGGCTGCAGTGCACTAATCGATGCGGTGTTAACAATGGCGCCACCACCGTGCTCCCGCATCAGCTTGCCGGCCTCTATCGACATGAAAAAATAGCCGCGGATATTCACTTCAACGGTTTTGCTGAACGCACCGAGGTCGGTATCCAACACATGCCCGAAATACGGATTGGTGGCAGCATTGTTCACGCAGATGTGTAGCTTTCCGTGAGCCTTGCGTATGTGCGTGAAGAGTTCCGCAATCTGATCCATCGCACCCACATTGCAGGCAAAGGCCTCGGCGCTCCCGCCAGCCTTGCAAATGTCGTCAGCCACCGCAGTACAGTCGTCGATCTTGCGACTTGAAACAATCACATGGGCGCCCTGCTCAGCTAGCAGCTTAGCAATTTCCTCGCCAATGCCGCGACTAGCCCCGCTCACTAAGGCAATTTTGCCGGTCAAATTAAAAAGTTGTGTCCCCATGTCATTATTTCCTCTGCATTTATTGTCGATCAAGTGTGAATGTTAGCACCGCAATACTGCGCGACTAAACTATTTTGAGTACATCATCCTCCAAATCAACCCGTCGTGTCTTCTCCATCAGGGCCCACAGCAGATAGATCAAAACAATAACTGCGCTACCAAGCCACGCGCCACGATAACCAAACAATGCGAGATTAGTACCCGCCAATAAAGGCCCAATCACCCTCCCCCAGGAAGAAGCGGCGCTCGTAATACCCATCATTCGTCCACGGCAGGATTGGGCCGTCGTGTAGCTAACGATGGTATTTAATAAAGGAATACACAAGGTTGCCCCCGTCAAGGCGAGGAAAAAGGCGCCGACCATGCCGGGCATGGTATTAACAAAGGCAGCACTCAGTAAGCCCACTAGAAGCGCTGAAATCGCCAGCCGTAACAATAGCCATTCACCCAGCCGCCGCACCAGCGGACCCAGCAAGCCGCCCTGGAAGATCACCATAAATACACCCTGAATGCCGAAGATGATACCAACCTCCCTCGCACTCCAACCCAGCACGTCGCCCACCCACAGTGGGAAAATATACGTGATAGAGCTGACTGCAGCCTGATGGAGCACAAATTGCGACACTAGCAAACGACTGCCTGTGCGTTTTAACAACTCATAAATGGAAGATGATTGACCCG
This sequence comes from Bacteroidia bacterium, assembly GCA_047609575.1. Taxonomy (GTDB): domain Bacteria; phylum Pseudomonadota; class Gammaproteobacteria; order Pseudomonadales; family Halieaceae; genus Marimicrobium. Next base: position 2,082 of record JBLFXU010000129.1, read on the forward strand.
ATTTGTGTTGCTCATGATGATCGCGCCGTTGTTGTCGCGGCAGCGACTCGGGCAGAAAAACCCCTGCGGCAATCATCGCCAACATCGACATACCGCCAGCAACGATGCACGGCAACACAAAGCTCCCTTCTTCTCCAGACAGCAAACCGCCCAGCATGGGGCCTAAAACGATACCCGAACCAAATGCTGCACCAATTAACCCCATCCCCCGAGCGCGGTTCTGTGGTGTAGTAATATCGGCAATCATGGCGGACGCCACGCCAAAATTTCCCGCCATCAGTCCAGCAAAACCACGAGCGGCAAACACCATCCATAGCTGTGATGCCAGACCCAGCATGAGGTAAGCACATGCGGCTCCGGCCAGACAGATCATGATAACGGGCTTGCGACCGATATTGTCTGATAAGCGCCCCCAAGCGGGACCACTAAGCCCGGCACATACCGCATACGTCACTATGATGAGGGCAATATCCATCTTATCTGCGCCCAAGCCGGGCGATAGAAAAGGCAGAATGGGAATCACAATACCAAAGCCAATAAGATCTAACAGAATAACACCGAACAGAATCGGCACTAGGAGTGCGCACTCACTGTGGCGAAAAACGCTAAAGTACGCACGCCACTAACCACCTTGCCAACGCTTTACCTGGTCAAGATCGAGGTCAAAAAGGTCAAGCGCACGACCAACAGTCTGAGTGACCATCTCATCCAGAGTCTGGGGCCGCGTGTAGAGCGCCGGGACCGGGGGAGCGATGACCGCGCCCATCTCCGACAATTGGGTCATGGTACGCAAATGTCCTGTGTGCAGTGGCGTCTCACGGACCATCAATACGAGCCTGCGACGCTCCTTCAGTACCACATCCGCAGCACGGGTAAGCAGGCTTGAGGTAACGCCGGTCGCGATTTCAGACATGGTTCGTACGGAGCACGGAGCAATCAGCATTCCGGCAGTGGGAAATGAGCCACTGGCGATGGATGCACCGATCTGGTTAACGGGGTGTACCTCGCTGGCTAGGGCTTCAAGCTCGGCGAGCGACAGGTCCAACTCATAATGCAGCGTAAGTTTTGCAGACTTGCTAATGACTAGGTGGGTCTGTATCGAACACTCGCGCAACAACTGCAGGGCTCGCAATCCGTATACAATCCCGGATGCACCGCTGATGCCTACAATAATAGGCTTGGTCATGAAGCTACCTCCACTTTCTTAGGTTATGTCGACTCTACAAGCCTCAGGATAAAAATTTATTTCGCAGGTCGCCGATCACGAGATCGCGGCCGAGAATCACCTTCAGATTTTGTTTCGCCCTCCAATCGCACTTGCGGACGCGACGCACGACTCTTGCCACTTGTGGGTTTTCGTTTCCCCGCAGCGCTAGGCGATGATTTCTCCGATGAATTAAGCCTAGATATCTGCAACCGCTGGCCGCTGATCCAAACTGTTTTCAAGTGCTTCATGAGTTCCTTTGGCATTCCTTCAGGCAGATCCACGGTGCTGTGATCGTCAAAAATTTCGATGCGACCAATATGCTCACTGTCGATCTCCGCCTCGTTGGCAATTGCCCCAACAATATTGCCTGGCTTTACGCCGTGCGTATTACCCACTTCAATACGGAACCGCTCCATGCCGACATCCAATCTATCTTTCTCGACCTGCGTCTTGCGCTCAGGTTTAGCCGTCACCTGTTTCGGCTGTCTCGGCTGTTTGGTGTCAGAGGGTTTTCGCTCCTTGTCCCGATCCCGCCTAGAATTGCCGCTTGCGCTGCGCCCTGCCTCACTGGCATCACTCTTTTTTTCATGTCTCGGTGCTGCCTTGACCTTATCCTGTAATGGCTTTTTGCCCTGCGCAAGCATGCCTAGCGCTGCTGCTATCTCCACTACCGGTACGCCATACTCGTGCTGGTAATCCTGCACGAGTTTCCTGAATATCTCGAGATCTTCTGTATCCAGTGTCTCCGTGATGCGCTGCTTGAACTTTCCAACCCGCTTATCCGTCACTTCCTCGATTGTCGGTAGCTCCATTTTATCTAATGTATTGCCAGTGGCTTTTTCAATTGCACCCAGCAACCGGCGTTCGCGACTAGCCGCAAATAAAATAGCATCGCCCTTGCGGCCAGCTCGCCCTGTTCGCCCGATACGATGGATATAGGATTCGACATCCGACGGAATATCGTAATTGATGACGTGACTGATGCGCTGCACATCCAGTCCACGCGCTGCCACGTCAGTAGCGACAACAATATCGAGTTTGCCGTTTTTAAGACTCTCTACCGTCTGCTCACGCTGCTTTTGCGGGATATCACCATTCAAAGCTGCCACAGAGTAACCGCGCGCTGACAGCTTGTCTGCCAGCTCAACAGTCAGTATTCGAGTGCGTACAAATATCAGCATCCCGTCAAAATCTTCCACCTCCAGAATGCGGGTCAGTGCATCGAGCTTATGCATCCCCGCCATCATCCAGACTCGTTGGCGGATTAAGTTGGTGGTAACGGCCTTGACCTTGATCGCAACTTCTCGCGGGTCATGCAGATGCCGTTTAGCAATACGGCGGATGGCATCGGGCATCGTAGCAGAGAACAAAGCAATTTGACGCTCCTGTGGCGTCTGCTCTAAGATCCACTGCACATCGTCGATAAAGCCCATGCGCAGCATTTCGTCAGCTTCATCGAGCACCAGAGTTTTCAGCTCGGACAAGTTTAACGAGCCACGGCGCATGTGATCCATTACCCGTCCGGGTGTGCCAACGACAACATGCACCCCCCGCTTCAGCTGACGCAACTGGCCGGTGTAATCAGAGCCCCCGTAAATAGGTAGCACATGGAATCCCGGCATATGCCGCGCATATTTCTGGAACGCTTCGGCAACCTGTATGGCCAACTCTCGCGTTGGCGCCAGCACCAATACCTGCGGCAATTTTAGCTTAAGGTCCAGCAAGGCAAGAATAGGCAGCGCAAATGCTGCCGTTTTACCGGTGCCGGTCTGGGCCTGGCCCAGCACATCAGCACGCGCTAGCATATGGGGAATGATTCGAGCCTGAATCGGCGACGGAGTCTCGTATCCGACATCAACCAGAGCTTGCTGCAGGGGCGCAGGCAGTTCCAGTTCTGCAAAACTGGTTACCGCATCTGAAGAGGACATGATGTGCACCTTGAAGGGAGTAAGAGAGCCACTGTAGAAGCGGTCGAAAAGTATACAGGGAAACGCCGCGGGTGTCGCTTTAGCGCCCCGCCAGTCTACTCAGCGCTCTGAGAGAATAGGGCCGCGACCCTTCTGCCACGATCTCTTGCCTCTGATAGCGAAGACCTAAGAACCGCCCTCATTGCCCTGACTATGCTCCAGCATCGCCTTCATCTTCGCGTGCAACAGATTAACCGCCTTGAGCGGGCGCACCATAACCTTAAACTCGACAATTTTTCCCGCTGCATCGAAGGTCATGATATCAACCCCGTTAATCACAATGCCATCCAGATCACAGACAAACTCCAGTACCGCATGTTGTGGTGTCACGACTTCTTTGACATAACAAAAGCTGTCATTGAATACATCGAACGCGGCGGTTAAATAAGCTCGAGTCAGCTCCCGCCCCTTTTGAGGTGTATGCACAACAGGTGACAGGAATACACAATTCTCTGCCAGCACCTCTTCCAGACGATCCATCTCACGATCTCGCGATATCTCATGCCACAGCGCTACGGTATTCATTGCAGTCACTCCTTGCCGGGTCTCCAGGGGCTAAAGATCTATTTCCTGTACAAACTCTCGCTCGATTTTCTGTTGCAGCTCGTAGCGCGCAACACCCTTACTGCGGCTCGATTCTTGCAGACGCTGCCGATATCGACCTGTGCGATAGTACTTAACCAGTTGAGTAAAACGCTGTGGCTCCATCTCGCCGGCAATAAGTTCCTCAATAAACGCAATATCGATACCTACACGGTAGGCGATTCGACTAGGCCTAATCTTGTGCGAGTGAAACTCAGCCACAATATGGATCTGCTGCTCTCGTGAATGCGTGCACAGCCGAGAATAGCCATAGGGTGGTGACGGGGTGCGGGTATCGTGGTGCGAGTTATCAGAGCTCATCGGCAATTTTTACCATTTCATCGCCTGAATGCCAAGCTCGACCTAGCTTGAATTCGTTTAAGCACTAAATAAGTGGCTTTTCTGGTTAATTTTCGTACATCACAGGTCTATACTGGCGCGTGATTACGCACCCCCAAGCACGCCGCCACCGCATAGCGAGGAACACACCATGAATGCAGAGCAACAAGTACCCACCCTGGGCGACCCTGAACAGCAAATGAATAACGCCCTTCAAATCCAGCGCGATGCCTACCTGAAGGAGGGGATTGTCTCTGCCGAGACACGCATTGACCGACTACAGCGCGGCGTCGATGTTGTCATCAAATACAACGAAAAAATAACGGATGCTCTGAATACCGATTTTACCTGCCGCCCCCGCGAGGTGACCCTCCTCACTGACGTTGGGGCAGGGATAGCACCCATGAAGCACGCCATCAAGCATCTACGTTCCTGGATGAAGCCGGAAAAGCGCCCAACGATGTTTCCCTTTAACCTACTCGGCGGCCGCTCTCGCATCGAATACCAGCCATTGGGTGTGGTCGGCATTATCGCGCCATGGAATTTCCCAATCAATATGGTGTTCGCGCCTCTTGCCGGCGTCCTTGCTGCAGGCAATCGGGCCATGATCAAACCATCAGAGTTTACCCCTGCCACGTCTGCACTAATGGTAGAAATGATCGCCGAGGCCTACGACCCCTCAGAGGTGGCCATATTCGATGGCGGCCCAGAGGTCGGCCAAGCATTCTCCAGCCTGCCTTTTGATCACATGATCTTTACCGGGGCAACCTCAATCGCCCGTCATATCCTCACCGCTGCAGCGCGGAACTTGGTACCCGTGACACTGGAGCTGGGCGGAAAATCGCCTGTAGTGATTTCACGCAGCGCTGATGTTGAGAAAAGTCTAAGCCGCATCATGACCGGCAAAACGCTCAATGCAGGACAAATTTGTCTGGCGCCGGACTACCTTCTGGTTCCGGAAGAGAAGTTGCATGAGATTATCGCCGCCGCGCAAAAAGCGGTCACCCAGATGTATCCCAGAATCCTAGACAACCCACAATACACCTCGGTCATTAACGAGCGTCATTTTGAGCGTCTCAATGGTTATCTTGCCGAAGCGAGCGAGCGCGGCCAGAAAATCATTCCTATCAATCCCGCCCAAGAGGATTTTAGTACCCAACAGGGCACGCTGAAAATACCACCCACGCTAATCCCCGAGCCGGCGGATGATCTAAAAATGATGGAGGAGGAATTGTTCGGCCCGCTGCTTCCCATTCGCACTTACAGCAATTTCGAAGAAACTATCAGCTACATCAATAGCAAGCCTCGCCCACTCGCTGCCTATTACTTCGGTGATGACAAGGAAGAGGAAGCAGCCTTGATCAGTCGCACTACCTCTGGAGGAGTCTGCATCAATGACGTCATTATGCAGGTCGCACAGGAGGACCTCCCGTTTGGTGGCGTCGGGCCCAGCGGCATGGGGGCCTACCATGGTCTCAAGGGGTTCCAGACGTTTAGTCACGCCAAGTCCATCTACCGCCAGGCTAGCCTCAACATCGCCAAGCTAGGCGGTATGCTGCCGCCGTATGGCAAAGCCACGGAGAGTACGATCAAAATGCAGTTGAAAAAGTGATCCTATTTTCGTAGCCTTCAAACGGGCCACGAACAGGACCACTAAAAATCTTTTATGGCTCGCGCGAATTGTATATCCGCAGCCAGATTGCGAATATATTTCCCAGCAATGAGCGCCAAAATAGGCAACAACTCTATGTT
>JBLFXU010000130.1:0-7917 GCA_047609575.1 Bacteroidia bacterium
TGGCAACGGCGACGCGGAAATCAGCGTAGTCCAGCAGATCATTGACGGAATAGACCAGTTCCAGCCCATCGCCCTCAATCGGGGGACGGATCACCTCGGCCCCCACGGCCAGAACCAATTTTCGGTAGTGAATTACAGTCTCGGCATCACCCACCTTGATCAACTGACGCTCGGTATCAAGTTCGTTCACCTTGGTCATAGTCCAAACGCTGGCTTTGAGTTGGCGTGCCATGCTACCCGCATCCAACTGGGCCAGATCATCAGCCGAGTGGTCTTTGGTATAACCCGTGGACAGCATCGGCTTGGAATAGGAGCGGCCGTCGTCCGACGTAATAATGATAAGCGGCGTTTCGCTATCATGCTTGCGAAACTCCTTGGCCAAGCCGTATCCTGCCAGGCCTGTCCCGAGAATAACCACCGGCGCATGGACTTTATCCACCGTAGGCTCCTCATGGTGGGGCACATCGTCAACCAGTGCCTCTTTTAATAATTCAAAATCCTCCTTGCCAACGCCACAGTCAGGGCACAACCAATCTTCCGGAACATCCTCCCACTTGGTACCTGGCGCGATACCATCGTCCGGCCAGCCTTCCTTCTCGTCATAAATCAGACCACAGACAATACATTCCCATTGGCTCATGCTACTTCTCACTCTCTATAATACTTGCTGATGACTTCACTGCCGAACGCAGAGTATGAGACTCTGCAGCGACGGAACAATGGACAAATTGAGAAACCGAACACTATAGAGTTGTACAATAATTGTGCAAGGATTTTTTGCCGTCAAACGTCTGGAAATTTGGACCGGCAACTCTCTTGCAAGCGCACTCCCGATAAAGCATTCTCGCCACTCGAATTAAGGATGTCATACGTTTGCAACTGTCCAATACCTCACTGGTGCAGCGCCTGCAGTCGCGCAAACGCATACTCGCTGAGCCCCGCTGGCGGCCCGAGGGGCTCTATACCCGTAAGACTCTGCCTCGGGATTTGCGCGGCTGGTTAACAGACAGCGGCTCTCTGACGGCACGGCTGATAGCGTCTGACCAGGGACAATTCAGCGTAAAACGATTGTATCAGGGTTGGGAGGTGCCGCTACTTTCCGAGCAACGGCTGTTAGACCTGCCGCCCAGACAGCTAGCACTGGTGCGCGAGGTGGCTCTATTATTGGATGACAGTGCTGTCGTGTTTGCCCGCAGCATCTTTCCCATTACAAGCCTGAATGGCAGCCTGGCGCACTTGCGACGGTTACAGAACAAATCGCTAGGGGCCTTCCTATTCAAACATCCGGGTATGCACCGCTATCCTTTTGAGCTTTCACGCATGGCAGGAAACAGTGACTACCTGCCAGATGACCTGCGCCAGCCCGAGCCCGCCTGGGGGCGTCGCTGTCGTTTCGAGGTCAGTGGGAAAAAACTCATGGTTAGTGAGGTTTTTCTAAAGGCCTTTACACCTTGGAGGACAGCGCCTTCAATACATCGCACAGAGCGCGGCAAGGTCAACACTGCATTTCCGTCGCTAACACAGTAAGCTACACCGCCTAACACGTCACACTAGGTTTCAATGGCAGTCTCACCCAAAACTCATGCCCTGCTGCAACTGATTCGCTTTGATAAGCCGATCGGCACTCTACTCTTGTTGTGGCCCGCCCTTTGGGCCCTTTGGCTTGCGGCGCAAGGTGTGCCTGACTACAAACTATTGGCTATTTTTCTAGCCGGCACCTTTCTTACCCGTTCTGCCGGTTGCATCATCAACGACATTGCTGATCGGAATCTAGATGGCGCGGTAGCGCGCACCAAGACTCGACCATTGGTGACCGGGGCAATCAGTGTTCGAGAGGCAGCGGCCTTGTTTGTGGTGTTGATGCTCGCGGCGTTCATACTGGTGCTATTCACCAACCGATTGACCGTCATACTGTCTATTGCTGCGGTGATACTCGTCTCCAGCTACCCGTTTATGAAACGCTACATGCAATTACCACAACTGGTATTGGGCGCCGCATTTTCCTGGAGTATTCCGATGGCCTTCGCTGCACAGAGTGGGACCCTGCCTCCGGCGCTATGGCTGGTCTATCTTGGAAACCTGCTCTGGACTATGGCCTATGACACGGCCTACGCCATGGTAGACCGGGAGGACGACCTCAAAATAGGTATAAAATCCACAGCCATATTATTTGGCCAGTACGATCGGATAATGATTGCGCTGCTGCAGGTGTCCAGCCTGATATGTCTTTACTTTGCGGGCCAAGCGTTCGGGCTGGGCCCATACTACAACGCATCGCTGGCAGTATCCGCCGCGCTGTTTAGCTATCACCAATACCTGATCCGGGAACGCAAGCCGGAGGACTGTTTCAAGGCCTTTCTGCATAATAACTGGGTGGGCATGACGATCTTTGTCGGTGTGGTGCTCAACTATCTAACAGGCGGCGCTTGAACCGCCAATGGCTCTGACTTCGCACCCGCATGCACTCACCGCCGAGTTTCTCAACAGTATCGACCAAATTCCTGCTGCCCAATGGAATGCTATCGCCAATACTGATTATCCGTTTCTGCGACACGACTTTCTGCTCGGACTAGAAACAACAGGATGCACAACAGCAGAAACCGGCTGGCGGCCGTGCCATCTAATCCTTCGTCGCGCCGGCGAAGTGGTGGCAATTATGCCGCTCTACCTAAAAACGCACTCTTACGGCGAATATGTGTTCGATTGGTCTTGGGCCGATGCGTGGCGACAGAGCGGCCTCGTCTATTACCCGAAATTACTCACCGCAATACCTTTTACTCCCGCCACAGGACCTCGCCTATGCGTCTCGACTGACGTTGATGCAGATGAGTGCTTGCACGCCGCACTCCACGCTGTAAAAACCCTCGCGCTGCAACGACACATTTCATCCTGGCACCTATTGTTTCCGGATGAGGCCATGAGCAACAATCTACTAGCCGCCGGCCTGCATCGCCGCGCCGGCACTCAGTTTCACTGGTTCAACGATAACTATAGCAACTTCGAGGATTTTCTCTCGACCTTCAACAGCCGCAAACGCAAAGCGTTAAAAAAAGAGCGCCGGCGTGTTACGGAGCAGGGCCTGGTGATGAAAACACTGACGGGGGCGGACATTGGCGAGCAAGAATGGGAGCAATTCTATCGCTTTTACCAGATGACCTATGCCAAACGCAGTGGTCACGGCGGGTACCTGAGTCGCGACTTTTTTGTCGCTACCGCTGCCGGCATGGGAGACCAAGTGGTCATGGTGCTGGCGTACCTTGATGCGCGTGCTGTGGCCGGAGCCTTATATTTCTGTTCTAACGATACACTTTACGGGCGCTATTGGGGCTGCGAAGAGGAATATGACTGTCTACACTTTGAGGCCTGCTATTACCAAGGAATTGAGTATTGTATCGCCAACAAGCTGGCGCGGTTCGACCCAGGAGCACAGGGGGAACACAAAATTCAACGTGGATTTCGCCCAATAACCACCTGGTCAAATCACTGGATTGCAGACCCTGAGCTCTCCGCAGCAGTGGGTGACTTCACTCACCGAGAGGAGGAGCAAAACGAGCTTTACCGACAATCCGCAATAAAAATGCTGCCCTTCAAATAATATATTCCCGCCACCAACTGGTCAGACCGTCATTAAGCTGGACGATTCTTGCGGGTAAAAACCAACTCGCGCGCGGTCGATTGAGCTGTGTTATAGCGATAACCGTTGATTTTAAACTCTTTTATACCGTCGGGCTCATCCAATTCGTTATCGATAATAAAGCGAGCCATTTGTCCACGTGCTTTCTTAGCAAAAAAACTGATCACTTTGTATTGGTCGCCCTTGAGGTCCTTGAAGACAGGCGTAACGACATCGGCATCTAGCGCGTTTGACTGCACCGACCTGAAATACTCGTTGGATGCAAGATTGACCAACACCTTGCTGGGCGAGTTTTTGAGCTGATTGTTAAGCGACTTTGTGATGGCATCACCCCAGAATTGGTAGAGATTTTTGCCCCCGCGATTCACAAACTTAAGGCCCATTTCAAGCCGATAGGGCTGCATTAAGTCTAACGGACGCAACAACCCGTACAGGCCAGAAAGAATGCGTAGGTGCCCCTGAGCAAAACGAAGCTGAGCCTCTGTCAAGGTCGAGGCCTCCAGACCCGTATAGACATCACCCTTGAACGCCAGTATCGACTGCTTAGCATTGCCCAATTCAAAAGGCTCCCCCCAATCCATGAAGCGCCGGTGATTCAACTGCGCAATGTTTTCACTTACACCCATCAAGGCCTGAATATCTTCTTGGCTGAGCGCCCGTGCATCTTCTACAAGTCCAGTAGATCGCGCCAGAAACTCAGGCTGGGTGGCGGTAAGAGTGCCCGCGGGCGTATCAAAGTCCAGCGTTTTAGCGGGAGATATAACAGTCAACATTCTATTAAGTCCAAATTAAAGGGCTGTGATGGAATCGTTTCCAATACAGGTAGTACCCATGATACTCCTTGATGCCAGAATCAAGAAGAACCATCCTCTGTGACGGCCAGAGTGGCAATTACTTTTACTATCCGACCTTCCAATAATACCGCTAACGAACCCCACATGCACAACCGCACGCATCTGCGAGCGCTCTCGGCACATGAACAGCCTCAGAAGTACTCCCCAAGCTATTGATATACCAATGAAAATAATATAAATTTGAAGGAATAATGGTGATGTTACTAGGCAAAATTAAGTCATACCGTTCATTTTGCAAACAATAGATTTATACTATGCCACATGCCTCAAGCAAAAAAGAATGGCTAAATAACTAAATCAAATAATTAATCTATACTAGATTGATGAGTGGGTCAGGAGAAATTAATGTCACGGTATCTTATACGCAATATACTAGTAGCACTGTCGAGTTTTATAGTCTTCCTGTCAGCTACAGTCTCTAGTGCACCCTATTCAGTCAATCCAGGCGATATTCTCAAAATCGACGTGTGGAGTGAGGACCTCCTGAGCCGTGAAGCCCTTGTGCGGCCCGATGGCTTTATCAGCCTGCCAATGATCGGCGAGATCGACACGACCGACAGCACTCCGTCAGAAGTCAGTGATACCATCGCTCAAGCTTTAAGCGAGTATATGAAAGACATACCACAGGTGGTGGTCTCCGTGCAGAGCGTTGCGGGCAACAAAATTTACGTGATGGGGAAAGTGGTTCGTCCAGGCGAATACAACATCACCAGTGACACTGACATCATCCAGGCTCTGGCACTAGCAGGGGGCCTCAACACGTTCGCTGCCGAAAATGATATTCTAATTTTACGACGCGAAGCCGATGGTACGCAGGTTTCTATCCCATTCGAATATGCAACGGTGAAGAATGGCAAAGAAATGCACACCAATATTGTGCTGCATAGTCGCGATATTGTAGTCGTTCCTTGATTGCTAGGCTCACTCAACAAAAAAATGTTCCGCCAAACACAAATCGTTTTTTGTCACGCTGGCTTTTCCCCAGCTTATATACTACTGGCATTTTTAGCGTCTGCTGGCGGCCAAGCGAATGAGTATTCTGTCGATTATCAGATAAAAGGTGGCGCGAGTTACAACGACAACGAATCGTTAACCGCAGAGGATGAGAAAGCGACCTCCGGTATACGAATTGCTCTTCCGATCAGTTTTAGCATGCGCAGCGAACGAGCGAGCGCCTCATTTGTAAGCGAGCTACAATCTTTCAAGTTTGATGACAGCGGGTACAACAGTAATGATCAGAACTTCCAGGGTAATGCTGCCTACCAAATGGAGCGTGGGTCCGTGAGCGGCAACGCGGGCTACCTGCGCGGTTCAACGCGTGGTACTGAGTTTCTTGACACCGGTCGTATAGGAGGAGTGGCCACACGCGTCGAGCGTGTAAGTGCCGGGGGCGGCGGTGGTTATATTTTGACCGACAAGAGTCGTGCCGCAGTCAATTTAAGCTATGGGCAAACAGATTATGCAAGTCCTCGCTATATTGGCGGCGAGGTTATTGCCGGCGTTTTTGCCGGGTACCATCAGTGGACTGAACGAACCTCGCTATCGCTGCGAGGCAACGTTTCGCGCTACCAAAATAATGCCGATCGACAGACAACATCAGACATCATTGGCTCGCAGGCTGGTTTCGAATCCATACTTTCGGAAAACTTGGATGTGGCCCTCACTGGCGGCATATCGTATGTAACGACCTCATTCGATACCAATTCGGCCACGTCTCGCCCAGATTCCGACAGCACTGCATATGTTGTTAACGGGACAGTCAACTACAGGCAAGAACGATATTTATTATCGGCTATTTTGCTTAGGAATATCAGGCCTACAGGTAATGGCGATCTGAATATATTTGACCAGGCGAAAATAGACTATCGCTATAAATTATCAGACCTGAGCGGTTTCAAGGTAAGTCTACTGGCCGGCAACACAGAAGCCTTACAAGACTCTATCGATGATGGCCGCAAGTTTGCAAAAATCGGTTTAGGCATAAGTTATAAGTTGGCGTCTTCGTGGACCGTATCTAGCGAATATACTTATCGTTATCAGGATAATGGCCGCGGCGCGGCTCAGTCTAACGCCTTGAAAATTAGTTTGACGTTCGATCCCGAAGGATATATTTGGTCCCGCTGACCCGACATTTACACTTTAAGAACTTGGATTTAGAAAGGGAATCGCCTCTAAATGAATAGTGAAGAAGAATACGTAAAGTCTATGGAAGACTACGTTGCGATGCTCAGGCGGCGCAGATGGGCAATGGGTATACCCGCCTTTGTTATTTTTGCATTGGCAATAATTCTGGCCTTTGGCCTGCCCCCTACCTATCAATCACAGGCCACGATCCTGATTCAACAGCAGGCCGTGGCTGCTGACTTTGTGCGCAGCAGTGTTAACAGCTTTGCCTCACAACAGGTGCAAACTATCAGCCAGAGAGTACTGACTGTCGCCAACATCAGCACAATTGTCGAAGAGTATAATTTATATGGGCAGTCAGGCGTCGACACTGCCTCCCGTCTTCCCGGCACTGAACTGGCATTCCTGTTTCGTGACGACATGGACCTAGAGATGGTTAGTGCCGATGTAATAGACCCTAGGACGGGCAAACCTACAGAGGTGTCGATCGCGTTCACGCTCGCATTTAAGGCCAAATCCAAACAGAGTGCGCAGAAGGTTGCCAGTAGGCTTGTGACCCTCTTCCTGAACGAAAACCTCGATATCCGGACTGAACAGGCCGGCAGCACTGCAGATTTTTTCGCCATGGAGGGCCAACGATTAAGTGGTGAGGTCTCCGCCATCAGTGAGGAACTGGCTGAGTTCAAAGTGCTTAATGAGGGCAGCCTGCCACAGCTTTATCAATATAACCTGAACATGCTGGAGAGAACCGAACAGCGGCTCTCAGCAACGGATCTGCGGTTACAGGAATTGCAAAAACGTGAAATTGAGCTTGCCTCAAGGCTTGCACAGCTGAGTCCTTTTTCTCCAGTCATGCTGCCCACTGGAGAACTAGTACTTAGTGACGATGATAGGTTAAAAGCTGCGCAGTCAGACTATAGACGCAAATCCGCGATATACAATGAGAGCCATCCAGATGTGGTTCGGCTTTATCGTGAGATACAGGTGCTGCAGGCGGAGCTCGGTGTAGAAACAGACATGGAGGACTTGCGGCAGCAGCTGCAGGGTCAGAAAAGGCACCTAAGTGAATTGCAGGGTAAATACCTGGATGGTCATCAGGACATTAAAAATACACAGCAGCTAATCAGCCAACTGGAAGCGAGTATTAGAGCTGCTGGAAATGCCAGCGCTGTAAACTATGCGCCAGAGGCAGACAACCCAGCCTACGTGTTATTGAGCACACAACTTGCTGCTAGCGAATCAGAGGTCCAATCCCTGATCAAACTGCAAACCGAATTGCAGGAGAAAATGGACCGCTATGAAGAC
>JBLFXU010000131.1:0-7788 GCA_047609575.1 Bacteroidia bacterium
GTCCTGACCCCATAGGTTTATGTTTGCTTGCTCATCGAACACTCCTTGAGGTACATGATAGCCATTTATTGAGTGCCCGTTAGACTTGGGGAGCTTTAGTCTGCCCTGATTTCCTCGCCGTACTAGATGCGCTGCCCGCAAGCGCAGCCCCGTCAATCTCAATCTTTGTCGGTTCCCCCTAACGCAAAGAACAGGCCGAGGTAGCAAAGGCTGCCGAGAAGGAAGACCAACGCAACCCAATCTCCTGTGCGCTGGTACATCCAACCGCTAAAAAGGAGCATGACGGTGGCGCCAATTAGGCCGAAGATTCTGGCAGATTTAGACATAAGCGATAGTTAAGTCATGTAAGTGAATTGCCTCACGGCCGGCTGCCCAGTATCTACGAATAAACGCGGACGAACCACGTATAAGTACAACTAGGGCCTTCAAGCAGTTGGAGGTTTCTGTAGCGTAATTTCATTGGCTTTATGCATTTTTGCCCACCTTGCTGCAAGCCCCCACGAAAAGGATCTCAATATGCCTCGCAGACCAGTAGCTGACACACCCTGGCAAATCATCCAGCGCGGGAATAGTCGGTCTGCCTGTGTTATCGCCGATGACGATTACCTTTTCTACCTCGATTAACCCCAATAACAATCGGCCAAGTTCGGCTGAGTTAATTAGTATGGATAGATTTATCCATTTTTAGCTTGTCTTCGGCGTTTACGCCGAGAAATACGCCTGCCCAGCTTCTTTCGCCCAAACGCCTCGAGGCCACTTTGATGTATAAGGAAGTGTCATTCGTCTATTGTGCCCTTAGTTTTCAGCTACTTGCCCCTTTAGTTTTCAACGAAATTTCGTGTGCCAGACAGCGATCATTTGTGTGCACCGCAGATGCAAGCTACAGTGCACCGAACTCAACCCAAAAACTAAATAATTCCTGGGGAACCTATGCGTAAATTGCTGATTGCCGTACTCATACTCAATGCTGTATTCGAAGGATTGGTTGGAGCCCTGTTGGTATTCTCGCCGGGCTCCGCGGTACCAGACGGTAGCTCCGCTGGTATTTCCTTTGCCGTCAACTATGGTTTTGCAGCGCTCACCATAGCCAGCATTATTCTCTGGACGTGGAGCGAGAAAGACAATTTCAAAACCATGGGCGTCGTCCTCGGTATTCTTTCGACGTTCCACAGTGGTTTAACAATAGCCACGGCTATGACCATGACTGCAGCATCTGGAGCAATACCAACCATTGTGCATGGTATTCTGGCCGTACTTTGCTGGACCTTGTTTTTCAGTCGTACAAAGTGGTGCACAAGCTAGACCGATCAGCAGCAGGTGCTGACAGCGCGAGATTGAGCAACATTGGAGCGATGGGTGACAACTGGCCGACCAGGTAGGCCTCTTCAGTAGTTAATCGTGGTCTGTCCCCGGTTTTTCACGTCCCCATTTCTCAATCAACATCACAGGAAAACACTCAGTGACAATTATTAAGGCCCCTCTCAATTCTCGGTTCTTCATCGCTGTTTTTTTTGTGTCTTTCACGATGGTGATAAGTGCTTGCAGCGACAGTAACAATAGTGCGCTCTCCAACGCCCAAAACCCCACCTTGGGTCTACCCGGTGCAGATAATCCAAACGTGGTCGCTGTGCCAGCCGCGACTGTAGAGGGCCCCATTGCTGGAACTCCTGTGCTGGTAGGTACATTTTTTGATCTTGGTGCGCTGGGGTACACCTCCGAAACGGACTATTTCGTTTCCGGTACAGCCAACACCTACATCAATGTGAATGAGTTGGGCTCCGATGGAAAATGGCAGGTTCAAATCAGCGAGCAGGCCGACTACAAAACGCGAGTGGTTGTCATTCGACCCACTAATCCTGAAGACTTTAACGGCACTGTTTTTGTCGAGTGGCTAAATGTCAGCGCCGGTTTCGATTCGCCCCCTGACTGGTTGTCATCGCACACTGAGCTTGTCCGCAGTGGCTTTGCCTGGGTTGGTGTCTCCGCGCAAAAGGTTGGCGTTGACGCCCTTCTCGATGGTACGGCGGCAGCCATTATCCCAGGAACGATTATCGACGATCGCTATGACAGCCTCAGCCATCCGGGCGATGAAATCTCTTACGACATATTCTCTCAGGTAGCTCAGGCTATTCGTGAGCCCGGTGCTGTATCGATTCTGGGTGATTTATCAGTACAGCGCCTGATAGCGGCCGGTGAGTCTCAGTCCGCTTCTCGCATGACGACGTACATCAATGCCTTTGCCCCAATGCATGCGCTCTATGATGGTTACCTGGTCCATAGTCGCACACAGTCCAGTGCCGGGCTGCAGCAGGATGGTATTTGCGACGATGGCGGCATCCCATCTCCAGCGATAACGCGTGTGAGGGATGATCTAGGTACCCCAGTGATGATGATACAACCCGAGACAGACCTGTTTATCCTGGGCTCCTATTCCAGCAACCAGAAGGACAGCGAAAAGTTTAGAATGTGGGAGTTGGCTGGCACTGCCCATGCCGATCTCTACACCTTTCTCATCAACCGTTTTGATACCGGAACTGATCCTTCTATTGCGGCTGTTGTTGAAAACTTCGCTCCTGTTCCTGGCATTATCGATTGCACAATACCGGTGAACGCAGGACCTATGCATTTCATCGTCAATGCAGCGATAAGGGCGCTCAACACCTGGATTATCGACGGCACGGCGCCCAACAAGGCAGAGCGACTCGAAGTCGCGGGTAACCCTCCCGCCATCGTGCGGGATGAGTTCGGCAATGCCAAAGGGGGTGTGAGAACGCCTTATGTCGATACCCCAATCGCCACACTGGAAGGTGAAGGCCAACCTCAACCAGATTTGTCAGAGATTGGGGAGACCTGTGAACTCAACATAGATGTTATAGACTTCTGTTTTCTCGCGGGCACCACAAGGCTGTTCGACGTGTCTACACTGGGCTCGCTATATGCAGACAATGACGCTTATATTGAGGCGCTGAACGCTTCGACTGATGTAGCTGTGGGCAAGGGCTTTTTGCTGCCTGAAGACGCTGCACTAATCAAAGCCAACGCAGTGAATTCAAATATCTTTGAGCGCTAGTAGGGGAGCAGCTGAGGGAAAAGCAGAGGGGAAAGCAGAGGGGAAAGCAGAGGGAAATGTCCGTGAAACCCAGGTCAGTTCATCTTTGCAGGTCAACCAATGGCGGACATTGTATTCCATAGGCAGTGTTTCGCTGACATCATGCAAGGTGAAGGTGCCCAAAAGCTGCTGCAGGAAAGAATGCCTGGATTCTACCGGCCACTGTTTTTTGGCACACTAATTGATGTTACATATTTGTGGCATACAATTATATGATACGAAACCTGGCTGATTAGCGCGATAATGAGAGAGAGAGCATGACTACCGTATCCCACAGCTTCAGTGAAGACGTATTGGGCGATCTCGATGCTATGGGTATCGCATCTTTGATTGCCACCAAACAGGTAGAGCCTGCTGAGGTTCTCGCAGCGTCCATTGAACGATCAAAGCAAGTAGCGCCTGCGATTCATGCAGTTGTTGAGGAGTGCTATGAGCGGGTGTTGGCATCAAGCCACATCAATACAACGGCTCCCTTTTCCGGAGTGCCAACCTTTATCAAGGATCTGTGCGACGTAGAGGGTATGCACACACGCTATGGCTCGGCCGCTTTTTCCAATGTCAAACCGGCGAAACGCAATGACCCGCTAGTTGATCAATTTGTTGATTTGGGGCTAGTGGTCCTGGGCAAAAGCTCAACGCCTGAATTTGGTTTCATCTGTTCGGCTGAGCCAGCCCCAGAATTTGGCGAGCCTACACGTAATCCTTGGAATACCGGGCACAGTGCGGGTGGCTCATCTTCGGGAGCGGCAGCGCTGGTAGCTGCGGGTGTCGTTCCAATCGCGCACGCGGCCGATGGCGGGGGCTCTACAAGAATTCCCGCTTCTGCTTGCGGCCTGGTTGGTTTAAAACCGAGTAGGGGGCGCATTCTCCCAGCGAAACTTTTCAAAACGCAGCTTGTGCGCATTGCCAGTGATGGAGTGGTGACTCGCAGCGTTCGTGATACAACACATTTCTATTCAGAAATGGAAAAGCTATACCGCAACACCAAGCTTGAGCCAATTGGTAAAGATATCAGGCCCTTAGCGCGCAAACTGCGTTTTGGTGTTGTCACCGAATCAGTGCGTGGTTTGGGTATTGATGCTTCCACACAACTGGCAATGGACGAAACTGCAACGCTGCTAAGGTCTTTGGGTCATGAGGTTGAGGCTATGCAAATCCCTGCCCCCGATACAATCGCTGAGGATGTTGTTCATTATTGGAAGATGAATGCCTTTTTGTCGAAGAAAGTGGGAGGTAAATCGATGGATTCATCCTTTGACCCCTCTCGAATGACGCCCGTCTCGCATGGTTTGGCTGCACAGTTCTCACGTAGTTTTCTTCGCACGCCCGGGGTGCTTTATCGATTGCGCAAGTCCTACAACGATTATGCGAAATTGTTTGATGATATAGACATTCTGGTAACGCCTTGTGTGAACCATGTGACACCCAAAATAGGTCATTTGAGTGAGAGCCTTGATTGCGAAACCTTGTTTGGCCGTGTTCGCCAATGGGCAGGGTTTTCGGCGTACGCAAATGTGACAGGTGGGCCGTCAATTTCGCTTCCACTTAGCCATCACAAAGCAATGAATTTGCCGATTGGCATTTTGTTCGGGGCAGACCATGGATGTGATCGCCTACTACTGGAGCTGGCTTACCAGCTTGAGGAGGCGCAGCCCCGACGCAAGATTCAGGACAGCAAGTAATTACCTAAGACGGTATTGCCAAGTGACTATGCTTCACCGTTAAGCTTTTTGGCAAGTTTTCCTCCCAATGAGAACCGTTCTTCATCATCGTATTCAGGATAGGCAGCTGCTTCGCCTGCAGGCTACCAGCGTCACTTTCTTGGGCTTGCCCTGTCTCCTCAAGCGCACATGGCATCGAAATCATTCACTTGTCTGACGTCCAACACCCTGACCTGATGCTCTTTGGTGTTTTATTTCGGCATAAACTATGTCAATATATCGAATGCGTCCCTTTTGAACCCAGAAATTGCTCGGTCACCTAGAGAAATTGCAGACATGATTAAACGCTGTGCTAGCGCTGTTCCAAGTGCATTCGCCTTCCTGGCAAAAGCCGCTATTGTCGCAACGGCTATCTTTGGCAGCACTCTGGGCAGTACCCAGGCCCTGGAAGAGGTGCTTGTGACGGCCAGCAAGCGGACGCAGAGCTTGCAGGACGTGCCGATGTCAGTCGGTGCTTTTACTGATCAGCAGATACAAGACGCCGGTATTAACAATGCCGATGACCTTTCTGTACTCACCCCCAGTCTGACCATTACCACTAATCAATCTCCTTTTACGGCAGCGATTCGGATTCGCGGTATTGGCACCTCCCAATCCGATATAGCGCTGGAACCCTCTGTGGGTCTGTTCGTCGATGACGTCTATCTTGGGCGTTCGGGTTTGGGTATGTCTGATTTAACCGACATAGAGCGTATAGAGATTTTACAGGGCCCCCAAGGCACGCTCTATGGCAAGAACACCAATGCCGGCGCTATTAGTATCTTTACCAAGAAACCCAATATGCAGGAGTTTGAGGGCTATGCAGAAGCCACTGTGGGTGACTACGACCTGCGCAGACTCATGCTGGCGGCCAGTGGGCCAATCGCCGAGAACCTCGCCTTTCGTCTCTCTGGCAATGTTCATGAACGCGATGGCTATCTTGAAAACAGTGTGGGGGACGACCTCAATGGGGCGGATGACTGGAACCTCATCGGCAAACTGTTGTGGGAGCCCAGTGACAGTATTTCTCTACTACTCAACGCCAGCCATGTTGAACGTGATTCCAGTTGCTGCGGTGCAGATTCGGTACAAACCGATGCGTTTAATGCGCTGTTAGAGGAGGCCGGTCTACCGGCGGACAAAAATGACCCATTCGACTACGAAATCGCTGTCGATGTAGATAACGTTTTTGAGAGTGAAGCTGACGCCGTATCGTTGGTCGTCGACTACGAGCAAGAGTGGGGCTCAATTAAGTCGATCACTGCCTGGAACGACTATGAGACCAAGCGCAACGCCGATGTCGATCGCAGCCCGCTGGATATTATCTTCCAGGCGAATGCCCTTAATTCCGGTGACAGCTTTTCGCAGGAGTTGCGCTTCACATCGGCCACGGGAGGCGTGGTTGATTATCAGGTAGGCCTGTTTTACTACGATTCAACCACCGACGGCGGGGAGGGCGGCCCCTTCACATTCCTGGGTGACGACATACTGCTTGCAGCACCCCAGTTCGCATTTTTGGCGGCACCGGGCGATGAGATTGCTGCGGATGTAACGCTGGAGACAGAGAATGTGGCGATTTTTGGGCAGACTACCTGGCATATTAGTGAGCGCTGGCGACTGACCGGCGGCCTGCGATGGACGGACGAAACGAAGGATGCTGATATAAATGTGGTGGTTAATTCCACCGCACCTTCAGTCGCCGTCGGCACCTCCTTTTTCAACCTGGCCACTACGCCTATCGACGAAAAATTTTCGCGCGACAGCTCAGACGTGAACTGGCTGATTAACGCCAGCTTCGACGTCATGGAAGATGTGATGCTTTATGCAGGCGTCTCCACGGGCTCCAAATCGGGCGGCTTCAATACCGTTAACGGCGCGACAGATGAGCGAGAATTCGACGACGAATCTACCACCAGCTACGAGCTGGGTATTAAGTCAATGCTACTTGATTCGCGCGTACGCCTGAACGCGGCGATGTTCCGCATGGAGATCGAGGACTTTCAGTTTCAACAACAGCAGGAGTCTGGCATAGGCACCACGGTTTCCAACCAGGCCGAGGTAGAGACATCGGGCCTCGATATCGAGATACAAGCACAGGCTTTGCCCAACCTAACGTTAGCCGCCGGGCTGCAGTACTTGTGGGATTACCAAATTACTGACGGGCCGCAGAAGGGCGAGGATCTTCGTTTCACGGCGGAACTCAGTGGCAACTTGTCTGCGACCTTGGTGCTGCCGCTGGCTGATGGCGGCGTTTACATACGCGCAGACTACAGCTATATGGACGACCACCTAACCGATACGAACACCGGCGCCGCGCTGCGACCGCAAGACACACAGAACAGAAGTTTGCTAAATGCGAGAATCGGTTTTCGCAACGACAATTGGAACGTGGCACTGTGGGGTAAGAACCTCACCGAAGATGAATACGCTGCTTTGACGGCCGCGACCCTCCCCATTAACGGCGTGGACGCTTACTTTCTTGCCCCGCCACGCACTTACGGTATGACGCTCAGGTACGATTTTTAGTTGTGTCTCAATGTTTATCGGCTCGCCCTAACGCGAAGAACAGGCCAAAGTAGCATAAGCTGCCGAGAAGGAAGACCAAAGCAACCCAATCACCTGTGCGTTGGTACATCCACCCGCTAAAAAGCAGCATGACGGTGGCAGCAGTTAGGCCGAAAATTCGCGCAGATTTAGACATAATCTATGGTTGAGTTTTTGATCACATCAAAATCATTCTTCATATAGCGGCTTGGACAGCTCTACCCAATCGATGTTGCCGTCATCGGGTAGCGTTTCGAACTCCAGTAAACCCAGTTCCTCAAAATGCGGCCGAATCTTCTCAGTCAGTAAGCCAATCCTTTTCAGGTTGGGTATGATCCTGGTAAATACGAGGTTACGAAACTGTTGTCGGCCTTCGCCGCCCAATGATATTTCTCTAGTCTGTGTGGTATCCCAGCCAAAATGTGCGTGGACATC
>JBLFXU010000132.1:0-7753 GCA_047609575.1 Bacteroidia bacterium
AGCTTTAGCCTGCTTTTCGAAAAGCAGATTGAAGGCATCAGCGAGAAAGATGCAGAGAGCATTGGCCTATTGTTTTCTAAAAACAAAAATACCCTGATTGCAGCCTGCAAAGGTCAACCTGGTTTATTGTTAGACATTGGTTGCGAGGATCAACAGGACGCATCGAATATTACTCCGCTAACTGCCAAGGCATAGTTGACGCATCAGAACGAACAACTGACCTGAAGATACACATCAACCACGTATCCATACCCGCCAAAAGTAAGCGCTCTAAAGCGAAGCGCTTCGCGGGGCGGGCTCTTAGCCGATGCTAGCAATTTCAGCCGTTTAAGCGATCAGCACCCGCGAGAGTGCGCGCTAAACTGATTGTGCGTAAAGCTGGCGGAAGATCAATCGACCCGAATGGCACAGCTTTAGGCGGAAGCTCAGGTGTTTGAGTGGCTATGGCCCCTCGGGACAGGGTCTGCGCCTTTTTGTAGCTACCCTGTGAACCCGTATCCGATAAAGCGGAGCAGGTTCTCCTGCACCGCCCCGCCCTTGACACTTAAACCCCTCAGCGCCAATTTTAAGCGTAAAGCAAAGCCATTGTATGTGTCCCTCAGCTCTACTGGCGCCCATAACTACAGCGATTCTGTGTTTTTTGGTATGGAACTGCCTGCACCTAACCCGTATGCTGAAATACGCGGGTGGCATTCCAGCGTGGGGGGAATTAACCTCAGGTTTGGGACGCTGGATAATTGACTGACTTACACCGCCCGGAACACAGACGTTCACGATCAACTGCTGCCAGAGTAATAACAATGATAAATGCATTAATGCTGCGCCTTACTAATCTCTCCAATGTTCTGACGACTGACTGCACGAAGGCAGATTCCGCGGGTTCGACCCGCCCGCGTAAACGCGGTGGCATTGCCATTCTCGCTTCAGTGATTTTTCTCAGTGCCTGTAGCGACGGTGGCGACAACAGGACCACGCTGAACCTTACTGAAGCTAACTTTAACGTGCGTGAAAGTGTGGAGCAGCTGCAGGTTACTGGCGCGCAGCAGCAGCAAATGCTGGGTGTTTATGATGCATCGGGCACGGAGGTCGCCAGCGGCGAAGTCGATGCCCTGGGCAGCCTGCTGTTTCGCGAAGTACCGCCCGGCGAAAATTATACGGTGCGCGAGCAAATGGGCGACCCGGTAGAAGCCGTACAAAACCTGACGGTCTGGTCGGTGGAAGAGAGCCTACCAGAGACAACATTTTATAGTGACCAGATGCTGCAGCCCGGTTTTAATTACATCTCAACGCGCGATGGCACGCGCTTATCGGCCTATGTGACACTGCCTGGGCCCGCCGAAGACGGACCCTATCCCACCATTGTCAATTACTCCGGTTACGAGCCATCCAGGCCCGGCGGAGTTCTCGATGAGAGCCTGGTGTCTTTCTGTAGCTTCTTACCGGTACTATGCGATGCGCCCAATCATCCTGCCGGCCTGATCGCCGGATTTATGGGATACGCGACCGTGGGAGTCAATATGCGCGGTACCGGTTGCTCCGGCGGTGCATACGATTACTTCGAAACACTGCAGGTATTAGATGGTTACGATATTATCGAAACAGTGGCCGCACAGCCTTGGGTGTTCAGCAATAAGGTCGGTATGGCGGGCCTCTCATTTCCCGGTATCAGCCAGTTATTTGTTGCCCAATCTCGCCCGCCCAGTCTGAAAGCGATCGCGCCAATGTCGGTTATTGCCGAGACCTCCTCATCCACTCTGGTGCCCGGTGGCATATTTAACAATGGCTTCGCGTTTCAGTGGGCCACACGCGTCGTTAATAGCGCACAGCCCTATGGACAGGGCTGGGAGCAGGACCAGGTTGATGTCGAATACGCAGAGACCGGGGCCAGTATCTGTGAGGACAACCAGCTAACGCATCTACAGGCTGTTGACGCGGTTGGCCGAGCGCTGGAAACCCCTTACTACGAACCAGAGATTGTTGACCCACTCAATCCTTCCAAATTTGTCGATAAAATCGATATCCCGGTGTTTCTCTCTGGCGCCTGGCAGGACGAACAAACCGGCGCGCATTTCGCCACATTGCTAGACAAATTCACCAATGCACCGGTTACACGCTTTATCGCCTTTAACGGTTTGCATGCCGACGGTTACACGCCAGAGATTCTCGCAGAGTGGAAAGCGTTCCTCGACATTTATGTGGCCGAGGTGATTCCGAATGCACCCGCGTCATTGTCTCTGGCAGGGCCGCTGTTTGAGCAGCAATTTGGCGCACCGCTACCGTTCCCCACAATTCCCTACAGCGACGCGCAGAGCTATAGCGCTGCGCGTACAGCGTATGAGGCCGATATGGCAGCCCAGCCGCTGAGGGTAATTTTCGATCGCGGCGCGTCGCTTGATTTGCTACCGGCCGCAGAAGGTGATCCCGATTTTCGCGGCGCGCCTGCGGGCGTATTCAGCACCCAGTTCAGTCAATGGCCACCCGCTGAACAGGAAGTGTATCGTTTATTTCTGCAGGACGACGGCACGCTTTCACACACGGCGCCCACAGCTGAAGGGGCTGCGTCAAGTTTTATGCATGACCCCGATGCGGGCCAGCGCACCTTTGGTGGGGGTCAGCCCTTCTACGAATGGGCGGCCACGCCACCTGGCAAGGCCGCTGTATTCGTCAGTGATATTTTGACGCAAGACATGGTGTTTGTTGGCAGTGGCAGCGTCGACTTATTCATCGCTTCCACGGCGGAGGATGCAGATATTGAAGTACTGCTAAGTGAAGTGCGGGCAGACAATTTCGAAACCTACGTACAAGCAGGTTGGTTGCGCGCCAGCCACCGCTCACTCGATGCAGCCCTGGCGACTGATCTGCGGCCTGTAAAGACACACCTGGAAGTGGATGCAGCGCCATTGCCCGCCGGAGAATTCTCAGCGGCGCGTGTAGAAATATTTCCGTTTGCCCACATCTTCCGCGCCGGTTCACGCATTCGCCTGCAGATTGACACACCGGGGGACAGCCGCGAATTGTGGATGTTCTTGTTACTCGAATACGGCAACCCGGTGACCCACACTATTGCGCACTCGAGTATTTATCCCTCAAGCGTGGCGTTGCCGTTGATTCCGATGAGTGCGGTAGAGTCCATGCCGCCGCCGTGCCCGGCGCTGCGTGGACAGCCTTGCCGAGTGTTTGAGGAGTACAGCAATACAGCCGTACAGTAAAACGAAAATTAGGGATTGAACGCTTTGTTATTCTCTTGCGCGCTGATTGAATAACGTAAATTGTGTTCTGTCCCCTGTTCTCTTCCCGTATCCCCCTTGTCCTATTCTCCAGTGCGGTCAACGCTATTACACCGCGACTGCCCTGGCCTCGTAGATCGTATAAATCAGCAGGCCGCTATCCGGATCAATTGCGCCCGCAGCAACGGCTTGAACGCTGTTAAGCCAGCTATATTCAGCTGAGCCAGTCTCAAAAGTAGGTGCTACTGAGATCAACCCGGCTTCCACATCCATGCGCCCACAGTACTCGACATAAATATAGGCGCCATCGTCTGTCTTCAGAGTCAGTCTTACGTCCAGTGCCGCAAACTTGCCGTCTGCACTAAAAGTAGCCCAGTCGGCTGCATCGTTGGTCGCTAACCGGGCACGTATCCGCTTACCTTCCAGCTCCACAGACGGCACGTCAATAACCATGCGGGAGCCTTTGGGCCCTCCACCGACATTGATTGTTTCACCCAAATGGACCGTCATAACACCCAATGGGTGTAGTTCGATATTCGCCATGTCATTGTCCTCAGTTGTTGTAAAGCTTTTCCAGGTAGCCGAAGTATAGAGCAAAAAAAAATCCGATGGCCACCGTTGGCTAGGTTGATTACACTAATAGCTAAAGAGTGGGAGCTAACCCCAATCCCCTCAATCATTTCCCACACGCCAAATACTGCTGGCTGGACCAAGGAACGATGGAGATACTAAACCAGGGCTTAGGGTGGCTAACCGAGCACGAGTCAGCGCTGAGTGCAGTAGCCGCTCTGGTGGTTATTCTTGGCGTTTTACTCTCTCCAATAGGGTTGGGCATTCACCGGTTGTTTGGTGCCAAATCCAAATAATGAACCCAGATAGACTCTGAGAAAAATACTTCTTCAGTGGTTAACGAAAGTGCAAAAATTGAAAAGCAATCTGCGAGTTCCAGTTTCCGAAATCCTTCCATAGCCGTTTTACCCTTCGTCAGCATGTCACACGATGTGGAAAAGGAATTTTTTGCCGACGGCATGACGGAAGATATTATCACCGGCTTGTCCTGTGACAGTCGATTGACTGTAGTCGCCCGCAACTCAACCTTCACCTACAAAGGTCAATCAGTAGATATTCGCACTGTCGGCAGCGACCTGGGTGTTCGCTACGTCCTGGAGGGAAGCATCCGTCCTGTTGGTGATCGCATGCGTATAACGCTACAGCTCATCGAAACCGATACCGGTTCCAGTGTGTGGGCAGATAAAATGGATCGACCGATCGCAGAACTTTTCCACGTGCAGGGTGAAGTCGTCGAAATTATTGTTACGACGTTATGTGCGAATCTCGGTATCGCAGAAAGCACTCGCGAGCAACGACAACGACCTGAAGATCTTAACGCTTGGGCCCTTTGCGCACAGGCTGAAGTGCTCCTTTCCCTCAGCCGGACGGAAAAACCTATCAGAAAGCTGAGACACTTGCTCGACGAGCGACAGAAATTGAGCCCGGTTACGCTGTTAGCTGGGCGTTGCTTGACTGGATAACGAGCTCTCGCATTATTTGGCGCCTAAGCACTAACCCTGCCGCTGACGCATCCACCGCAATGTCGCTAGCAGACGAAGCATTGGGATTGGCGCCAAACGATCCAACCGTACTTGGATATTGCGGCATTGCAGCTAGTTGGATTGGTGAAGCGGCGAAGGGGATTGGATATCTTGAGCGAAGTCTAGTGCTGAACCCTAATAACGGAAATGTCCAGATAGCGTTAGGCTTTGCATTCTGGACAGCCTCAGAGCCGCAGCAAGGCCTTAATAAGCTGTTAATTTATATAGAGTGCTTACCGAAAGATCCGTCTACGGCGATGGCTATCTTTTTCGTGTCGTTCTGTCAGCTGGGACTGCGCAATTACCACGAGTCTGAGACCGCAGCGAGAGTGTATAAAGCACTTCTCCGGCTTTGTATGGGGTTACCTGACAATGGCGACGTCACTTTCAGCAATGGGTCGCGATGCTGAGGCGCAACGGGAAATGGAAACCGTCTATCGACTGGAGCCCACCTGGACTCGAGCACACGTAGAAGACGTTTGGCGCCTGCAACTACGCGATCCAGAGTCAGCAGACTATATGATCAAGCTAATGCAGGCAGTTTGGATCGACTAAAGTAAGAGAAGTTGAGCATTGAAGAGGGTCAGGCCCTAATGGCACTTACTTAGGCTATTGGAACGGTGGCACAGCAAGACTGCATGGCTGATGATATCGCGTGGGAGGCACCTTTACGGAACCGGTGGTGATTATAGGTATTCATTGCTAGATTATGGAGATTCCATCCAGTTAACTTGTCGATAGCGAGTAGACACTCTACATGCGCGAGCTGATTCGCCATTTCGTATTTCCGGCGACCTTGGTCGCGGCGCTCTTCCTAGCCCATGCGCTGCTTGCGAGTGGGACTGCGCCGCAAGCGGTGATCGTGATTTGGTTCGGGCTGATGCCTTTCGTGGCGCTGTTAGAGCGGCTGCTGCCACGCCATCCCCAGTGGAATCGATCACACAACGACATTGCGACCGACGTAATCTACTTCCCGGTGAGTCTGCTGGTGGCGGGCGGATTGTCGGCGCTGTGGGGTGGGTTCCACATCGTGCTTGCGACCGAGCTCCAGGAGGCAGTCGGGAGTCCCGTGTGGCCTTCTGCGTGGCCGCTGGCTCTCCAGGTTGTACTCGCATGCGTAGCGGTGGAGCTGTTCGCCTATTGGGGCCATCGCCTCATGCACGAAGTGCCCTTGCTGTGGCGTTTCCACTCGATCCACCATTCCCCGAAGCGGGTCTATTGGCTGAACGCGATTCGTGCGCATCCTGGGGAGCATGTGTTTCGCGGCTTCATCAGCTCCATCCCCCTGGCCGTGCTGGGTGCACCGCCGGAAATACTCGCGTATTGGATGGTATTGAGTCGGGTGGGCGGGCTCTTCCAGCATGCGAACATCGATTTCGTACTCGGGCCCTTTGCCTGGATCTTCAGTATCGGCGAACTCCATCGCTGGCACCATTCGACGGTACGCGCAGAAGCCGACCACAACTATGGCGATACTTTCATCATCTGGGATACGGTCTTCGGTACACGCTATCTGCCGCGCAATCGCCCGGCACCGAGGGAGGTGGGAATTTCAGATCTCGATACGTTTCCTACCAGTTGGTGGGGCCAACAGCTTGCGCCGTTTCGCTATTCGAAGATCGAGAGGGAGAGTCGCGGTACTGAAAAGTGAGTTGAAGCGGGTATGAACAAAGCCAGTTGAGTTTTGACTGGCTTAAGAGGACAGCTTATCTAACTCGCATCCAGCAACGCTACAATCGGCAGCCCACGCTAAAAACTAAATGTAGTCTATAAAACTACCCCTCAAGGCTGCATTGACAGCGCAGCAAAGCCAGCTCAAACAGCCATTAAGTAAACTGCCCCCCTTAACCCATATTTGCACAGCCTATTGCGCGAAAGGATAGGACGGGGTGGTTGCCAGTACCCCTTCAATGAATTCATCCACGACATCGTGGGCCGGCGAGGGTTTGTTTGTGGGCGTGTGCCCTTGGCCTTCAACCAAGGACACCTGATGGGGGGAATTGGACTGTGCTGCCACGGCCTGACGTACGCCTTCAAATACGTAGTCGCAATTACCCAGATCTTCTGCCGCAGCTTCGGCTATTGCCGGTAGATTGCCCGCGCAGAAGGGGTCTAGAGCTCCGCCGATGAAAAGTATCGGCACCTCATCAAACCCCTGGCTCACCCTAGCCTCAGGATAAGCCTGTTTTACCAGATCAATGTAGAAGCCGACCTTGTCTACTGCGCCCTGAATGTCGAACGTCGCTGGAAAGGGAAAGCCATCAACACCTACAAAGGCCTCAAAAATGGGTTCGTTGCGTGGTGTTGCGATATAGGAGTCGGCGACCACCGCCGTGAGATGAGTCCCCTCTGCCGCAAAGGCGGTCGCCAGGGAGTAGGCGCCCACAGAGCCAGCACTGGTGCCATGCGCAATCACGTGCGTGGTGGCGTAGTTGGCCACCGTGTACTCCACCGCAGCCATGGTGGCCTGCAGGCCGTTTACCTCAGCGGAGGGATTGTCAGCGTTGTTTGGGTAGGCAGTACCGAGCCCGGAGTACAGATCGTGATCGCACATCGACACCACCAGTAACCTGTATCCCTCTTCAATACGCCGGGTAAGTGTGACGTCTTTGAGCTGCATGTTCTGGTTCAGTGTGCGCTGCAGAAGCTGGATGTCCACGAGGTCGTCCATAGTTTCCTCATTGTTCCAGGCGTTAGCATTGTTATTGATCGACTGGTAGCTGCCGCTCTCGTCGAAGTAGCCCACACCTCCACCGTGCAGATAGACCCACAGAGGTGCCTCAGCGCCCGGGTTGCTGGCTGGCTCCACAATCAGAAAGGAATAGTTGCCGGAGAGCCCGCAGCTGTAGGCAGTATTGCGGTAAAAGTCTAACTCCCAGGTATTGCCAAAACCGCTGAGCGTTCGCTCCTCATCCAAGCTGATAGCATCCGTGC
>JBLFXU010000133.1:0-7701 GCA_047609575.1 Bacteroidia bacterium
GGACCTCGACTGGCCAGTAAAGCTTGACGAGGACATTACCGGCAAGCCGAAGTGGGTTCAGAAACTACCACCACTGAATAGTGACGATGTGGCTGACATCAAGCGAGCCGCGCTCGGTCAGGCGCGGGTGCTGGCAGGTGTCGACGACGCCATCGAACGGATATTCACCGAGCTCGACGCGGCCGGTATGCTCGACGACACTTTCGTCTTCCTCAGCAGCGACCAGGGAGTCCACTATGGCGAGCACCGCTGGGGCTCTGCCTATGACATTCCCGCCGGCGTGCAGAAGCAGACTCTCTACGATCCGGTCCTGCGGATTCCGATGCTCGCCACCGGGCCCGACTTTCATGTGGGAACCACCGCGGTGAACGTCACCCAGGCCGACATCACCGCCACCGTGGCCGCCATAGGCGGCGTCACCCCGACCCACGCGCTGGACGGCATCGATCTGCGCAAGCTGTCCCACGAGTCCGAGCTTTATGAGGATAGGACCCTTCTCATCCAGGCGATCACAGCGTTCACGCCGGCGCCGTCCTACGACGGCGTCGTCACCGGCACCGCGCACGCGCTGGCTCCCCGGCACAAGTTCGCACGGTTGGCCACCGGTGAGTACGAGCTCTATGACCTAGCCGCCGACCCCGACGAGCTGGTGAACCTAGCCGTCGATCCGGCCCACGCCAACACCGCAACGGCCCTCGAGGCCGAGCTCGACGCGCTGCTCGCGCGCCCGAGCGTGTCGTAGGACGTGATCGCGGTTGATGAGTTGCACCGAGTTTGGAGCCATACGACGTAACTGACGATATCGGGTGGGATGTCGATGGGGTTTATGGGATTAGGTGCAGATTCTACGGATTTAGCGCACTTGACCTGGCAGTTCATTTTGCAGCGATGGACGGGCAATCACGCATGGGAACGGCTCCACGCTTGTGGGGAATCTCAGCTACAACACTCTATGGGTAGAGCAACAGCAGTAGAACTCACGACGAACCCTGCAAGGCTTAACAGTAGGTTAAACCTTGCAGGGTTCGCAGTGGGTCTGAAGCTAAGTGTGCACGCTCACAAGGTCTTCATGAGATACAGCAATCGATCACACTCCGGCACGGGTTCCGATTTCTCAATTGAAAAAAACTGCGAGAAGGCTTCTTCAAATCCGTGTTGAGTATAGTGCACGAAAATGTCTTCCCGGGTGGCCAGTAACCTGATGACTTGAGAATCAGATTTGGGGACGAACTCAATAACAAGCCACCGGGTGATGCCGGCAAACAGTTTTGCAATGCTGGTCAATGGAACGTTGTTGTTAATAGCCAGATGATGTACCAACGCAAGCACCAGCAAACCGTCGCAAGTACTGCGCTCAAGAAAGGAGGATCTTTCCGCGTTGCCCCATCCTATAGCGGGGGACGGGGAACTAAAATCCTGTATCAACGGCAGCAAATTAGTGGGGCCATCCGCCACGCTCTTTCTAAAGTTGACCTCTACAGCGACAGGATCGATGTCCTGCGAAACTACCAAATCGCAATGATTCGCTGCAATGCGACTGAATTCGCCCGTGTTTGCGCCAAAGTCCTGAATTATCTTCAGTTTGTCCGGGATGCCTTCTAGAAAGCTATCCACCAGCGCGCGTTTCTCATTGCCCGCCCGATCCGAGTAGTTGGTGTTGTCGTAATAGTCACCCCACTCCGTTTTGGGCATCGTCCAGTTCAGCCTGTTTACCGAACTTGCCAGACTGCCTATCAATGCGCGCAACCCTTTCTCCGAAACCGTGGCACCTTTGGCTTTTTCCATCGACTGCTCGCCTGCAGCATCACTGTGTTGCAGCTGCATTCTGGCGTGCAAATGAATATGTGTGGCAAGCGAGTAATTCAGTCGGGTTTTAAAAGGTAGCAGCTTGCTAGCCAGTGGCAGCGGTATGCCATCTATATGGCTTATCAATAACTTCGAAAGTTCGATATCCGTATGCGCCATTATCGCCAGAGGTGCCAGAAAGTGTTGGCAAAATTGCTTGTAGGCGACCCAGGGCGTCCCTGGGACATAGGTTTCAAATGACAGTGTGTCGATGAATACCGGTTTGGAACCTATAAACTGAACATTGAATGCGGAGGCGTCTTTCAGTATGAATCCGTGTTGAATTGAAATATGTTGTACGCGCAGGGTAAGCATAGCGGCTGCTTTTAGCTGGCTGAAACTCCACTCATACGGATAAGAGATAAAGGAAATTTGTTGCGGTTTTAAAGTTTTGTAGCTATCTGGTGTGCTTGGAACACTCCCGTCGACAATCTCCTGGTGAGATACAAGCAGACCCTTGCTCGCTAACTTATCGTATAAACCAGACTCGACAAAGTCGTCGAAAGTTTGAGAGAAGCAGTCATTTACCTGCCGGTAGATATACCCTGAATGAGAAAAAACAAAACCGCTAGGGTCTCGAAATGACGAAGAAAGCGCTTCCATGGATAATCCCACTACTGAGGTGCCAAGTGAGCAAAATTGGGGTCTGACAAATTCCTATTCGTTTACGTGCTTTGGCTCTTCGTCTTCATCCAGCAGCCCCTTGGGCGCAGCTGTACCAAAATATCCTCGGATTCTGTACCAATAGCTCTTAATCGTGAAGGCAGCTACGGCAAAACCTGCAATAAGTCCCTGCAGAATCATGCTGCCTGTACCTGGATCCAGGTATGCGGCAGCGTGCTGGGAAAAAGCGAAAAGGAATAATGTGACCAGAAAATAACGCATAATTATTCTGTCCTTGACCTGAAGAAAGCCCTTGCCATTTGTACCACTGTAGCTATAGATGTGGCTTCAGCTAAATTTAATGCCCGAGTATCTGCCGCACTATAAAGGGATATACTGGCCGTATCAATTGGAGAATATCGACCAATCAGCTCCTCCAGACCAGAGAATCCCAGCTTCTGGCCTCACACCACCGCCCTGCTCCATTCACTGAAGGCACCTAGCATGCCCTTCCTGCAATGCTGAGCCTTGACCAGGTGCCTACCCATGTTGAATAGATTTGATACGGCAGTACAGCCAGACTGCCTATGAAACGATGTCCGGTGGGGGGGACGCCTAGCTAGAAGCGGCACGCTTGTCTGTATTCATGGCCCAATTGTATCAACCCGGGCCGTTTATCTAGTCGGTACCCTGCTCAAGGTTTGGTGAATATCATCACATGCTGCTGTGGCAAATAGTGGTCGGTACGAAGCCATTGCAAGCCCACAGCAGTCATTTCTTTTTTGGCTTGCTGTTGCGTCATTTTGTGCAGGCGCTTAATTGGCACTGCGCGATCTTCACCACGGTATTCAACGAGCACCACACGCCCCCCGGATTTTAGTCCTTTGACAACGCCATCCATCACCTCGCGCGGATGGGAAAATTCATGATAGGCATCAACCAGTAACACCAAATCGACACTGGCTTGGGGGATATTAGGATGCGTTTCACTGGCCAGCACGGTGTCAATATTCTCAACTTTGTCGTCGGACTTTCGCTGCTCGATTAGCCTGAGCATTTCGGGTTCTATATCGATGGCCAACACTTTTCCAGCTGTGACTATAGCAGCGATGGGAAAGCTGAAGTAACCGGTGCCAGCGCCGAGATCAACCACATTGTCCGTGGTGTTCAAAGATAATTTTTTCAACAATAAATCGGTGCGCTCCTCGCGCTCGCGCGTAGGACGCTCTAGCCAGCCGGCCCCGAGATGACCCATGACATGTGATATTTCCCGGCCCATATAGGATTTTCCAATGCCATCGCGACTGGCGGACCCTGTTTGATAATAGGACTGCGTTTCAGGACTATCACCCAAGGCTTGAACAGGTGCTGCGAGCAAAGCAAGTATCATGAGAACGGTCATCGTCATAAACACCTGTGGCCACCCAGATAACTCTTTGAACCTTACCATCATGTAATTCCCTCCAACGAGTTAGACATCGCTATTGCTGCTTACGACTCCATTATTACGTATTTCTGGATACATGGGATCAGTTTGCTGCAAGCTGGATTATATCTCTGGGTACTGAAAACCAACAGGCAGGCGCGCCGTAAGCGCGGCGGACGTCAGGCCTCAGCAGCGCTATGATTTTGGGCCGCCTCCAGATCGGCTTTGATAGATTTTCCGGCCAGGAAAAAATGTACTGCGGACCACACAAAGGCGGTGGTAGCTATGATGATCGCGTAGCGCAGTGAATCTTCCGGGAAGGCGCCGCTGAGCAGGTCGCTCATAACTCCGACCATTAAGGGGCCAAGACCCAGGCCAACAATATTGAGCGCGAACAACAGCAGTGCGGATGCCAGTGCCCGGGCGCGCATGGGGGCAATGTTCTGCACGGTCCCGAACACGGGGCCCATCCACAGCGAGGTAAGGAAGCCCGGGATGACCAGGATAGCGATGGCGACATAAGGATTATTGCTAAGCATCGCGACCACATAAAAGGGAAAAGCCAGTAACACACCGGCGGCTGGCAGCCAGACATAAACGCGTGGATCTTGACGCGCAAAGCGGTCGGCTATCGCGCCGCCCATAAAGGTGCCCAGGGCACTGGCAACGCCTATCACCAGACCAAAGTAAGTGGCGGTCTCTGCTATACCCAGTTCGTGAATGCGTATGAAGTACGCGGGCAGCCACTGCCCCAGACCATAGCCGGCGAATGCTGTGAGCGCGCCACCCATGGCGATGTGGAACAGGGTCTTGTTCTGCAGCAGGGTTTTGAGCGTCTCACCCAGCGGGGGCTGGTCCTGATTTTGTGCAGCCGCTGCATCATGCATACCGCGTAGCGGTTCGCGGATGGTCATTCTGAAAATAATTGCCAGCACAATACCGGGCGCGCCGACGACAAAAAATGCCACTCGCCAGCCATAGAACTCAGCAACCCAGCCGCCGGTGAGCAGGCCGACAATACTGCCCAGGGGTATGCCCAGAGCGTATATCGACAGGGCTGAGGCACGCTGCTCCGGCGGGTAGTAGTCAGCGATAAGTGAGTGCGCAGGAGGTGAACAGCCTGCTTCGCCAATACCGACACCAATGCGGGCTGCCAGCATCTGGGAAAAGGTCTGCGCCATGCCGCACAATGCGGTCATACCACTCCAAACCACCAGTGCAACGGTGATGATATCAACGCGTCTGGCGCGGTCTGCCAGTCGGGCCAGGGGTATGCCCAGGATGGTGTAAAAAAGGGCGAAGGCCAGACCGCTCATCAACCCGATCTGGGTGTCATTGAGACCGAGGTCAACCTTGATCGGTTCAGCGAGTATGGTAACGATCTGCCTATCCAGGAAGTTGAATATGTAAACAATCACCAGCATAGCCAACACATACTTGCGGTAGGCGGGTGATTTGAGACGATCTTCAGCGGCGCTGTCGATTTTCCTTACTGCAGGTTTAGCGTCCATGTAGGGGTTTCCAAGGCTCAACCGCTAACCATAGCCTTGTTGCAAATCACGTCCATACGGCATTACGACAGTCCCGATTCGGTTTTCCCGATACGTTGCCACAGCACTCACCGGGCCTGCTGGTACTAACAAATGAATTCGCCGAGCCAAAATATATCAGGCCAATGGTCTCAAGCCACAGCCCTTTCCCATTCTGTGCACGCACTCGCCCTCAAATATGCATAGTATTCGGCCCTGCCTAAGCGCCTTCCATGATTGAGCAAACCGCTAGCCGCAGCAGAGCCTGCCCCAGTTTCTAGTCTGCTGGTCGGTACAACCCTTTGCCGGTGATCTTGGGCAGATCCATTGCTGCTACAAGGCCTGCTGCATGTTCAACCACCGCAGGGACGGCATTGACAATGGCAGTTGCGGTTTGAATAACACCGCCAACAGCATGATCACCAGTGCTGTCTTCCATATCCATGGAGATCTCCATACGCGGCTCCCCTTCTATGATGACCCGGTAACCCTTGCCTTGCGGCCAGTCGGGGGCGATATCGTCGGTGATGCGTGTGACGTGCTCCAACACAATGACATCACGACCATCGATAACACCGCGTACTTCAAAACGCATTGCACCGGTGGTGCCTGCCTTGAAGATTCCCATTGCGTTGGTGACGTCCTCTAAGAGCGGCAGGCGCTCATGTACCTCATAAACCTTGTCCAAGGTAACGCCCAGTCCTGCCGCGACAGACCAAACAGAACCGCCCCAACCCAACGACAACATGCCTTCCTGAAACAACATGCAGTCATGATCCAGCGGATAGCCAAAGCCCATCACCTCGCGGATCGTGTGTTCCTGCGCGTAGGTTGCGTAGTTTACGATCTCGCGCATACGCACACTACTCCAGTGCTCAGACAGACCGGTAAAAGTTAGCGGCATGGTGTCGTTGGCAAAGCCAGGATCAATGCCATTATTGAAGCAGGTGGCGTTGCCCTCCTGACAGGCTGCGCGCATCGGATCTGCCAGAAAAGCAATACCTGGGTTGTCCGGGTACTGCAGCATGAACAGAGAACTTGCTACTACGTTTATGCCTGCTCTCAGGCAGCGCGCCTGGTCTTCTGCCGCTTCCATCATGCGCGTTTCCGAGTGTGCGGTGTACACGACGCAATCAGGCGCCAACGCTAACGCCGCCTCTATATCGTCCGTCGCAATGATGCCAGTGACACCGCCCAGGTCGGCCAGATCAGCCACGTCTTTACCCGCTTTGTCTGGTGAATTGACGATATGTCCAATAAGTTCCAGCTCGGGATGATTGAGCACTGCGCGTACGGCGTAGGCGCCGACATTACCCGTTCCCCAGGTGATAACGCGATAAGACATAACTATGTTCTCCTTGTGGATTGGTCTGTTACTAAGTGAACAGCCGGTTCGTAGTGGATGATGGATGCGTAGCCGCGTACCAGTCGGTAGCCGCTGATGCAGATGGCCATTATGGCACTATCTGCATGGTTGAGAAGGTCAGTGAGTGAAGAGTTTCGGCTCTGTAAAGCGCTGGCAGGCTGCGCACAATGGTCACTGTTGAGCAGTGTTGCGTGTCCAGTTGCCATTAAGGCGGTCCCTTCAACGTGATCCTTGGTATTGCCAGTCCGATTGTCCCACAACATTGAGACGGCTGGCCTGCGCGACATATTACCGACCTTTTCGGTTTGCCTCATTGACGTCACATACACTGTGCGCAAATCTGCATCGAACGCATAGGCCATCAGATGCTGTGAAGGCGCCGTGGGGGACAAGGTCGCCAAAACACATTGAACTTGCGTACGCATCAGCATACCGATGTCAGCAGCGACAGCATCTGCGCTTAGCGCATAGTCAGACTGGGACTTCATGATGCTATCTTTGCTGTTGATCGTGTCATCAGGTATATACAGCTGTTAGACGAGATCGGTTCATTGCGCAGCCCAAATGCTGACACTCATCACTTGATGGTTTTTGGCCAAAAAAGGGGAACCAGTGACCCGCATAGGCAAGCGTTTAGACGTGCTTCTCCTCCCAATGAGCACTGTTCTTCATCATCGTATTCAGCTGCTTGCGCGTACAGACTCCTGTGGAAGCAACCGACAAAAGAGTCCTCGGTATCAATCAATACAGCTGGCAAGAACATTGCCATTTTTCATTTCAACTACCGATGACTGCTTGAATTAGTAATTCGCCAGAGTCAGGTTTATACTAAAAGTGTGTAATTAAAGTACATTGCAAGGGAGCAGAATTATGCCAATCGATCATTTGAAAGCCCTGATCATTGATTTACATGACAGTTTTGGTGACGAAGA
>JBLFXU010000134.1:0-7697 GCA_047609575.1 Bacteroidia bacterium
GAGGAAGTGGCTGCGGCGGTGCGTGGCACTGCTGCGAGCGAGATCGTTCTGGATGTGGGCTACGAGCCGGAACGGAGAGATTTCGCGCTGCTGGCAAAACGCCTGGGTGAGGTCAACGCGGATATTGTTTTGGGTATCTCCTTCCTGGATGATTCAGTCGCCATTGTGCGTGCACTGAAGCAGGAGGGCGTGAAGCCTAAAATGCTGGCGTTCACTGTGGGCCCAGGCCTTCATGAATTCGGTGATCAGTTGGGTGCTGATGCTGAGGGTGTGGTGGGAATTGTCCAGTGGCTGCGAAGTGTCCGAGAACCGGGTGCGCAGGACTTCGCTTACCGCTTTCGCAAGCGCTATGGATACGATCCTGGTATATATGCAGTGATGGGTTACAGTGCCGGAGAAATTCTGGAAGCCGCTGTGCGCCTGGCACAAAGTACTGATCGCGCCGCAGTGCGCGAGCAACTTGGAACGATGTATTTTAAAGCACTCGTTGGCAAATATAACGTCAGTGAAACGGGCCGTCAGGAAGGCCGGAAAAATTACGTATTACAGTGGCAGGACGGCCAACGCAAGCTGGTTGCACCTGCTGACGTTGCTGAACGCGAGTTGAGGTACTGACAGGTCACAAGCTGAACGTTGTAGCTTGGCTGGTGAAGATTTTTTCCAGGTTGAGCAGTCAAAATTGCTTCAATCGCTAGTGCGCCAGTACCCCGCAAATTAATACGTCCCTATCTACCGCTCGTACCATGAGGTGAGTCAGCCCTGGCAAGAAAATCAGGGAATAAACTGCTCGTTGAGAATGCGTTCCTCGAGATTGTGGTCAGAATCAAACAGCAGTGTGACTCCCTTGTCCTTATCCACGCTTACCTCCACCTCCGCCACGTTGCGCAACTCGTGGGCATCGGCTACCGCGCTGACGGGGCGCTTGTAGTGATCGAGAATAGTCAGTGTGATGAGCGCATCCTGGGGTAGTACCGCGCCCTGCCATCTGCGTGGACGAAAGGCGCTGATAGGCGTCAGGGCAAGAACACCCGAGCCAATGGGTAGGATGGGGCCGTGAGCCGATAGGTTGTAGGCGGTACTGCCTGCGGGAGTCGCCACCAGACAGCCATCGCACATCAAGCAGTCAATACGCACCTTGCCATCAACTGATACACGAATATTGGCGGCCTGGCGAGTCTGCCGCAGCAGGGAGACTTCATTGAATGCATGGGAATCTTGCTGGATGCCTGAATCTGTCGTTACCCTCATACGCAGTGGGCGCAATCTTTCTTCGTGGGCACTTTCCAGCCTGTTCTGCAGGTCATCTACATTGAAGGAATTCAGCAGAAAACCGACAGTGCCTCGGTTCATGCCATAAAT
Source organism: Bacteroidia bacterium (assembly GCA_047609575.1). GTDB lineage: Bacteria > Pseudomonadota > Gammaproteobacteria > Pseudomonadales > Halieaceae > Marimicrobium. The sequence goes on from JBLFXU010000134.1 coordinate 1,360, forward strand.
AGGCAAATTAAGGGCCATATTGCGGTGTATAGCCTCCAGCATGTAGCCGTCACCACCCAGAGCGACGATGACGTCGGCCTCTTCCGGACTCACCGCCTCGTAGCGCTCGGTTAGAATGCTCAAAGCCTCCTGGGCGTCCGGACCACGACTGGCGACAAATGCTATTTTTTTGCTCAATTACATTCTCCTATAAAGTATGGCTGCGATCATTGTCCATGCACGAGCTTAGCCACACTGCCTGAAGCTCCGGGGTGTGTCAAAACTTACCCGTCAATGGCAGCTCGATCTGCCGGCAGGGACTGCCTCTCCCGAACTGCTTCTGCCGGGGTTATAACGGTCAAAAGGTTATTGCCAAGTTAACGCGTCGATATTGCTAAAAACGTTGGAGAGTCGGCTTCGCCGCAATGATCGAAGATTTTTATGTCAGACAATCATAGGAGATTCTTTTGTAGAGATGCACTGATGCGGGATTTGGCTATTTTTTAGTGTGCGTAATCATAAAATTTGTGGCCCTCATGACTTCTGCATCCGTGCAGTCATCACAAAAGCCTCTTTCTGGCATAGCCCTAAATCCATTGATCGCGTTTTTGTACAATTCCTTGCGATCCTTTTTCAGAATGCTGATCCAATCGGACTTATTGGAAATCTGAGGTACTCCCTTAACGTTCTGGCTGTGGCAACTACTGCACACGGAAAGGTATAGGTACTCGCCAGACCGCTGGCCAATTTTTGCTTTTTCCTGGATAGGATTGGCGACCCGAGACAGTCGAAAAATTGAGCCAGTTTCGAGCAAAATCCAGATGGAAGAATCGGACGCGACTTTTATGTCGCGGACTCTTGCTTCAAGTTCGTCAAGAATTTTGTACTCTGATTGAATGCGACCATCTACAAGGTCAAGCTTGCTGATGGCACTACCTTTTAATGCCCCGACCAAAAGGTCGCCATCCCATTCCTTGAACATTTCACCCCGATAAATCTCAATGGGAGAAACAGCAATTGATGGCAAGTAGTAAAAGAGTGGTTGTTCTAGTCCGTCCTTCTCAGAGCCTTCACCAATGAGTCGGTAGGTGTAATTCAAGCCATAAGAGATTATGGGCCAGCCATAATTTTTCCCCGCCTCGATTACATTGACTTCGTCGCCGCCCATCGGGCCGTGTTCGGTTTCGTAAATGTTGCCTGTCATGATGTCCTGAACCAAACCTTGAGGATTTCTAACACCCAGAGCATAGATCATCGGATCGACCGCATCCCCTTGCGTTACAAATGGATTGTCCTTGGGCACGCTGCCGTCAGCATTTAGACGAATTACCTTTCCGGTCAGGAATTTGGGGTGTTGTGCATGACTTCTAACGGAACGATCACCGGTGGTTATGAAGAGATGGCCCTCTTGATCTAGCATTAGAGCACCGCCAAAATTTGAGGTAGATGTACCGTAAGGCAGCCCGACAAAAATGCGTTCGACATTTGTCAGTTCATCACCATGAAGCTCGGCTTTCGCTACCGCTAAAGCGTAAGTGTCGTCATTCTTACCGATGACGTAGCTAAGATATATCTGTTTGTTGACTTCAAATTTCGGGTGCAGGGCTACATCCAGAAGTCCGGTTTGACCCCTGCCGGAGACCAGGTCGGGTAGTCCCGAAATTTCAGTTAACTAGCCGGAGTCGACATAAAAATGCTGAAGTTTTCCGGCAAGTTCGGTTAAAAGCAGCTCATTGTCATTAATAAATTCAAAGGCCCAGGGGCGTTTCAGGTTGTCTGTGATTCTTTCGAGCTTTACCTCTCGTATGTTTACCGCGGCTAGAGAAGGCAAGTCGCCACAGTAAGGCTTTGGTTGTCCGGGCCTAACATCCTTTTCATCCCTGCAGGGAGGGCCGCCATATTTTTCTCCTGCAGCAGCAGTGGATTTTCTAGCTACAGGCGAATTACTGCCAGTTGATTTTTTATCATTGCCATTAGACGAATCCAGCAGAGTGCTACTTTGGGAATACTCGGTGGCCCCACCCAGTGTCTCAGCGCCCAAGGCATAGAAGAGATAAGTCATGGCCACGCCGAGCAGGCACATGCTTATTCCAAACACCGCTTTGCTGGAAGTTTTGTCCATAATTCCGGATGCTCTCATTGAGGGTATGATATCAGTTCCATCCGGGTTAAAAAAACGTCTAACGCCATTTTCCCATTATGAATCTGACAGCAGCGGTGTGCGATGGGCGACAAGTTTTTTTTGCAGTGGCGCAAAGCCCCAATAAGCAGTGCTACAGTCTACCGCGTAATAAATGTCTCAGTATCTCAGTGAACAATGCTATGCAAGGCACCACTTGAGACTTGTTTATCAATCAATTGACATAGATCGGTCTAGTAGACTAGTGTCCATTCAGGGCCAGTACCGAGAGGCCAGTTAGCCCAACTTTATGGCAAACGTCCGCGCTACAACCCCACCGATGCTGCAGCAAGATGTCGATGCTGCACTGGAGTGGTTTAATGCTAGCCAATCCGCCACCTTCGAGGTGACGGGTATTGTTGATGCGGAATTGTCCCTACAGTCTTCTGACCCGCATCACGAGATTGCCTCGGGCTGTCGCGAACGCGGCTGGCTGGATCTGGTCGTCAACCCCAAGGCTCGATTCTTGCGGCATTCAGCCTGTTGCCCGCGACGTGGGTGGGCATTGCGCTGCTAGCCTGGGCGGCATGGATCACCCCGGGCATTCGTTACATCAACGATCAGTTCCAGAATATTAAGGCTCCATAACCAACGTCGGAAAACCGGGGAGGGACGACGTTCCAAATAGCGGATTCGTTGGCCAAACCGTGGATTGAGCTCCCCTTGAATTACTGTTGTCTGTCTCTGAATTGGTACATCATTCGATAGATTACAGGCAGCACTACCAGAGTGAGCAGGGTTGATGAAATAATCCCTCCTATTACTACAGTGGCAAGGGGCCGTTGTACTTCTGCGCCAGTGCCTGTGTTTAATGCCATGGGTAAAAATCCGAGGCTGGCGACAAGCGCGGTCATTAGAACAGGCCGTAGTCGCTGTCGGGCGCCTTGCTGGATCGCCTCGAGTAGGGGTATTTCTTGCCTGCGAAGATCACCGATAAAGGACAACATCACCACACCATTCAGCACCGCAACCCCCGACAGCGCAATGAAACCCACCATCGCCGAAATCGAAAGCGGCATATCCCTGAGCGTTAATGCCAGTATCCCTCCAGTCAGCGCTAGTGGTACGCCGGTGAAAATGGTTAGGGCGTCGCGTAGAGAATTAAATGCACCGTATAACAGACCAAAGATTAGTAGCAGAACGAACGGAACGACGATTGATAAACGCGCACTGGCCGATTGCAACTGCTCGAAGGTGCCCCCGTATTCAATCCAGTAGCCGCTGGGGAGAAGAAAATTATCGTCTATGAGTTTCTGTGTTTCAGCAATGTAGCTGCCCAGGTCTCGACCTTCTACATTGGCGGTCACCACGATATTGCGCTTCCCGTTCTGCCGGTTAATCTGGTTGGGACCCTCCGCCACTGTGATGCTGGCAATTTCACCTAGTGGCACGAAGCTTAGCTCCGGATTACTAGTGCCCGGCAAATTCACAGGTAGAGCGGCAAGTGCCGCTGGGCTCTGCCGTAAGGATTCATCCAGCCGCACCATCAGGCGAAAGCGACGATCACCTTCGTAGATAAGCCCTGCCTCCACGCCACTAACAGCAGCTTGCAGTGTCTGCTGTATGTCACTCACATTGAGCCCCAGCAGCGCCATATGATCCCGCTGTGGAGAAACGCTGACAACAGGCAGCCCTGTCGTTTGTTCAACGCGTATATCGCGGCTACCAGGAACCTGCATCAGTAGTTTGCTGCCCTGGTCGCCAAGCTGTTCCAGCGTCGCCATATCATCCCCATAGATGCGAATAGCAACATCGGATCGAACCCCCGCTATGAGCTCGTTGAAACGCATTTCAATCGGCTGTGTGAGTTCGTATTTGTTACCCGGAATGGCTTCAACTAATTCGCGCAGTTCTGTCAGGAACTCTGCTTTGGATTTGGTCGGATCAGGCCACTGATCCAGTGGTTTTAGTATCAGGAACGTATCCGCCACACTAGGAGGCATTGGGTCGGTCGCAATTTCCGGTGTGCCTATCTTGGAATATACATGCTCGATCTCGCCAAGTTGGCGAATCTCACTTTCCAGCAGTTTCTGCATGTTGATGGACTGCTCCAGGCCCGTGCCTGGTATACGCAGCGCATGTAGGGCGATATCGTGTTCATCCAGCTGTGGCAGGAACTCACTGCCCATTCGGGAAAACTGCACACCTGCTGCAAGCACAAAAATGGCTGCGCCGCAGATACACAGAACCGGATGAGCCAGTGCCCGCGATAGAACGGGTCTATAGACTCGCTGAGCTGCGGCCATGAGCCAGTTTTCCTTTTCGCTGATCTTACCTTTGACAAATATTGCGATAGCGGCAGGCACAAAGGTGATCGAGAACAGCAAGCCGCCTGTCAGCGCAGCGATAACTGTAAATGCCATCGGTTGGAACATTTTTCCTTCCACACCGCTAAGAGAAAACAGTGGGACATACACCAATATAATAATGAGTACGCCAAAGACTGCAGGTCGTACCACCTCACGCGTGCTGCTGATTACCTCGCTGAGTCGCTCTTCAAGTGTGAGGAGCCTGCCTTTTTGTTGCTGGGCCAGACCAAGGCGGCGTAGGGCATTTTCAACCACGATGACAGCACCGTCGACAATCAGGCCGAAGTCGATGGCCCCAAGGCTCATCAGATTCCCCGATACTCGATTACCAGCCATACCGGTAATGGCAAATAGCATGGACATGGGTATAACCAGTGCTGCGATGAAGGCTGCACGCAAATTCCCCAGAAGTAGGAACATGACAGCAATTACCAACACCGCACCCTCGAACAGATTCTTTTTCACCGTAGCAATGGTTTTATCCACCAGAGACGTTCGGTCATACAATGCAACAGCCTCTATGCCAGCGGGCAAACTACGATTAACTTCTTCCAGGTTGCGGGCAATGGCTTGAGAGACAGTACGGCTATTTTCTCCCATCAACATGAGGGCAGTGCCAAGCACCGTTTCTTCGTTGTTCAGGGTGGCTGCACCGGTACGCAACTGCTTGCCGTATCGCACGTCTGCCAAGTCCGAAATTCTTACCGGTGCGTCATCGCGCTTGGCGACCACCACCCGACCGATATCCTCCAGGCTTTCCAGCTGGCCACTGGAGCGAATCAACCACTGCTCACCTTTGCGTTCGATATAGCCGGCACCTGCGTTCTGGTTATTCTTCCTTAGTGCGGTAACCAGTTCTTCCATCGTAATCTTGAAGGCGAGAAGGCGCAGCGGATCCGGAGCAACTTCGTATTCCCTCTCGAAGCCTCCCACAGAGTTAATCTCTGTAACGCCGGGGGTTTTGACCAACTGGGGGCGAATAATCCAGTCTTGTATAGTGCGAAGGTCCTCTGGCGTATAGGCCGAGCCGTCGGGTTTCACGGCATCAGGCCTTGCCCTAACTGCATAAGTGAAGATCTCTCCCAGGCCGCTGGCGATAGGGCCTGGAATTGGCTCTAGCCCCGGAGGCAGGGCGCTGCGAACACTCTGTAGGCGCTCAGCGACTTGCTGTCTGGCCCAATAAATGTCGGTACCCTCGTGGAATATGACCGTCACCTGCGACAATCCATAGCGCGAGAGTGAGCGCGTGTAATCCAGCTTTGGAAGGCCTGCCATAGCATTCTCTACGGTGTAGCTAATGCGCTGCTCGACCTCCAATGGCGAGTATCCGTCGGCTTCAGTGTTGATTTGCACCTGCACATTGGTGATGTCGGGTACGGCATCGATGGGCAGTTGGGTGGTGTTATAGATGCCCACAGCCGTCAAGAATACAGCCGCACACAGCACCAGCCAGCGTCTCTCTACGGAGGTCGCAATAAGAGCATTTATCATATCGGCCCCCTAGTGGTCGTGACTTGCGCCGTCTTTGAGGACGTCGGCTTTGATGAGAAAACTGTTTGCGGTCACGTATTCAGTACCGGTCTCTAACCCGCCAAGCACCTCCGAGTACTCTGCGGCGGTCGCGCCTAGCGCCACCATGCGTACTTCAAAGGTGTTGCCGTACCGCGCGAATACCACCGGCATACCACGGAAGGTTTGCAGTGCGCTATTTCGGATCGTCAGCGCTACCTCGCGTTTGTCGACCTCCACATCGGCTTTCAAATGCATGCCAGGCCGCCAGTGTCCATTCGGGTTGGGTATGGTCGCCCTGGCACGCGCAATGTGGCCGCCAGTCATAGCAGGAGCGATGTAGCTTATAACCGTCTTTACCC
>JBLFXU010000135.1:0-7697 GCA_047609575.1 Bacteroidia bacterium
ATAGGTTCGGTGAGCAAACTAACGGAATTACGCTTAATGGTACTTATCCAGGAACCGTCATCCAGTACGGGGCGTTTGCCACCCGGCGGGTAATCTGGAATCAGTTTTTCCAGCAACTGCGAATCATCTCCGGTCTGCTCTACCAAAGATTCGATCAACGCATCGCGCAGCACCAAATTGCCCTCTCCAACAGTGTTGGACGGCCCCTGCCATCCTGGGTCTGCGTACATGAGCGGCAACTCCCCCTCTACCGCTTTAGTCCTGAACAGAAAGAAACGATGCCAACGCGCGTAAAACGGTAACTCTCGCAACAACCACAATTCTTCTTCTGTCATCGGTGTGTGGTATTCCTCCACCGGCAATAGCCAGGGAGGCGAACGCTGAAATATCTTTAACTGGGCGCAATCTCCAGCAATCTCCGGCACGAACTGCACAGCGCTACAGCCCGTGCCAATGACCGCTACGCGCTTACCCGACAGATCGTGTTCATGCTCCCAGCGCGCAGAATGAAAGCTGACGCCACCGAAGCTATCTACGCCTTCTATGTCCGGATATTTGGGGATATTCAGTTGGCCAACTGCGCTGATCACGGTATTGGCGACCAAGTGGGTCTGCACGCCGCCCTGCTCTACGGTGACGGACCAACGTCCCGTGGCTTCATCGTAGTCGGCGCGGCGTACCGGACAGTTCAAGCGTACGTGCTCGCGCAGGCCATACTTCTCAACCATCGCGTCAAAATATTTGAATAAATCACGCCGCCCTGAAAAATGGTTCGGCCACTGCGTATTTTGCTCAAAGATATAGTTGTAGAGGTGGTTGGCAGAATCCACCTGGCAGCCCGGATACGTGTTTTCAAACCAGGTACCACCAATCTCGGAATTTTTCTCCAGCATCAGAAACGGAATACCTTCTTGCTGCAGCCGTATGGCGGCAACAATTCCAGACATTCCAGAACCAATAATCAGGACCTGGAAGTCAGGGTCCATGGACTGCGTATTGATCTTCAGTCGCCTCGTGTCTTCACCGAATAGATTTAACTCTTCTCGCAGCATTGGCAACTGGAGATCAGGGATGTCTTCTCCGGTAATACGGTGCATCGTGGCCTGGATGGCGGCGTCGGACAGCTCTACCAACCCGGCACCCTTGCGGTAGTCGCTCAGTGCTGCAAAAGCCAATTCCCGCGCTAGGCTGCGCTCGTCCTCGGTGAGGCCATCCGGATCTTCAGCCAACAGCTCGAACCTGGGCTGCACCTGTGCAAAGTGATCGGTATTCCCAGTGAAATGAACGATCGTAGCCAGCAGTGCGGGAATATGAGCCTGATCGAGAGCGGCGCGTAATTGCGCATCGTCAACGTCCATCAAGCCAATTTGCCAGTGATAAGTCACCTGGATATCCTACTATCGCCAAATGGGCATTGGGGACAGTGTACTTATAAAACTGATACCGAAAAAGGCGTTATGCAATCCGCCCAAAAAACCCCCAATAAGCCTGAACGGTGTCACCGATCTTCATTTGAACTCAACAACAGGTATTCGAGTGTCCGAATTTGTTGGGAAGCATCAGCCCACGGCTTTGCCCACCTATCGAGGCAGATAAAATACTATGCAATATACCTGCACTAGAACACTGTGGTCTGCTCGCCATTTCCACACACATACAGTGAAAGTGTGAACACTAGAAATAGGGATAGAACCACTTTACGCATGGCGCCCTACATCTGAGGATGTAAAATCAAACTTCAGCGAAGGTCGGTGAGGCCTTGATGCCGTAATTCTGAAACAGAAATATGGGGGCCGACACACATCGGCCCCCTAAGCTCTGACTCAGGCAGGCCGATGAAAACCACAAATTTTGTGGCCGTCTGGATCAAGAAAGTAGCACAAGTACACCGCGCCCATATCACTTTCACGAACACCTGGCGGTTCTTCCACACTAGTGCCTCCGTTGGCGATCGCAATATCATGAAATTCTTGTATCTGCTCGGGCGAATCGCAAGTAAAACCAATGGTTGACCCATTGGCGATAGTCACTGGCTCACCGTTGATAGGCTCACTAATACTAAAAGTAGAGCCAGCGTGCATGAAAAACAAACGCGTCTGCCCAGTTTGATTGACATGATCAAAAGGAGCGCCGGCACCAAGAACACCCAGCACCGCGGTGTAAAAAGCTCTCGTTTTCTCAATATCGTTCGAACCAATCATGATGTGATTGATCATCGGTCTCTCCTTATCTCTGAATCATTCTCGATTGCTTAGACTATCTGGTTATGGAAGATGAAACTATATGTAGTAAGCTGCTGCGTTGCTTAACTGGTATGCGGTCGAGCCAAAGGGCTAGACTAAATTCCTGAGGAGACTTCTTCCCCCCAGAATCTACAGAAAAAAGCGACTAATTTGGGAGCGGATTAGCAAGGGCAGATTCGTTTATGGAAAACCACAGACCAATCCTCGAGCGAACAAGAATTTGAATTGGAGCAGTCCTTACTCTAAAGACCGCAGGCGAAAGCGGACATTAGGAGGGTGAAATAAAGTTGGGAACATCCCAGCCTAAACAGGCTAGGATTGACCCGATCAGGCACTGAAGCTGGTGAACTGAGCTGAGGAAACGTAGCCTCTGATCGTCTCTGTGGGTAGTGTTCTGGGCAAGCCCTACCCCTGAAACCAAAAAACCCAAGTAAACAAGTTACTCGGGTTTCATAAATGGCGGACCGGACGGGACTCGAACCCGCGACCTCCGGCGTGACAGGCCGGCATTCTAACCAACTGAACTACCGGTCCAAAACGGCAGATTTACTTACTCGGTATGGTGGGTGGTGACGGGATCGAACCGCCGACCCTCTGCTTGTAAGGCAGATGCTCTCCCAGCTGAGCTAACCACCCCCTGATCCGAGAACGCGCATTATAGAGATTCCTGCTTTACTGTCAAACATTCGCAGCACGCAAAGAGAAAAAAACGTAGTTCTTAAAAGCCATTGATTTTAGTAGTAAAATCACGCTTCTCCTGAAGCTCCTGGAGCGCGGGATTTTCGGCGAAGCAAGAGCCGGCTAAAGCAACTCAATGCGGGAAACACCCATGCAAATCTACAAAGAATTTCATTTTGAAGCGGCGCATCGCTTGCCCAATGTCCCCGAGGGACACAAATGTGCCCGCCTGCACGGCCATTCCTTTCATGTACGCATCTGCGTAGAAGGCGATGCACCGGAGCCCGGCGGCTGGGTCATGGACTTTGCCGATCTGAAGAGCGTCTTTAAACCCCTGCTCGACCAGTTGGACCATTACTACCTTAACGACATCGCGGGGCTGGAAAACCCTACCAGCGAAAATATTGCCCGCTGGATCTGGCAGCGGCTAAAGCCAGGCTTGCCCCTGCTGAGCGCCGTTGAGATTCGCGAGACCTGCACCAGTGGCTGTATCTACCAGGGTGATCCAACATAGCGTGACACCGCGGTAACACTGAAAATAAGTCTTGACGGATTCGTTGAATCTACAGATATAGGGTCCAATTGAACAAGCTTCACAACGTTGCCATCTGTCACCCTGAGATGTGTTCCCCGTTGGACGCATTTGGTTACCCTAGGTAGCAGGGCCGAAAAGGTTATTCACACTCCATGGGGGCCAGACGAGTTTCACATAGTTAGCATTTTATTTGCATCGACATCCTGAATAGTCTGCTGTAACTAACTGTTATATATGAAATTATTGTTTTTGGTCACTTTTTAACCAAAGTGTAACAAGCGTTGATTTCATTACACTTGCGAGCAGCCTGAACAATTTACCCACCGAGTTATCCACAGATATTGTGGAAAAATGATGGGCACCTGGGATGTTACGTATAGTCTCGAACAGGAACGGCACAGAGCAGACATGAATACCATCGTTTCAGCGAGTTCTCACCCTCCTCCCATGCCTCAGGCCATCGCGCTGTGACGCTCACACTCTGGTTATCTCTATTTGCCGTCTGCCTACTGGGCGCCATGTCGCCTGGGCCCAGCCTGGCGGTGGTGATGCGCGCCACCATGGCCGGAGGCAGGCGCTCAGGGTTTGCCACTGCACTGGCGCACGGCGCTGGTGTGGGCCTCTACGGCCTGCTGACCGTGACAGGCCTGGCTGTGGTTCTGACGCAATCGCCAGTACTGTATTTGGCCGTGCAATTACTCGGCGCTCTGTATTTGATCTGGCTGGGGGCAAAGTCGCTGCGTGGCCAGGCCAGTACGAGCCATGTCAACGAAGGCTCACCCCATCCGGTTAACAACAGCAGGGGGGCAGCCCTGGAGGGTTTCATGGTCGCCTTCCTGAACCCCAAGCTGGCCGTTTTTATGCTCGCCCTGTTCAGCCAGTTTCTGCAGCCGGATTTTGCCTTCGCAGAAAAAGCCCTAATGGCAATCACCGTTGCAGCGACCGATGGCGTTTGGTATTGCCTGGTGGCAGGCCTGATATCTCAACCGGCTTTTCTCGCGCGCTTGCGCAACAGCGCGGGCACTATCGACCGGTTTTTTGGTGTGATACTGATTGTGCTTGCACTGAGCGTGCTGGCGAATGCGTTACTATAATAGCTTATTGCGTAGTTACTTTTAGCCTAGTGCAACGTCGGTGTATTGTTCTCTGCCACAACAATAGATTCCAGCTTTCTACCGAGCATCACCACAAACCCTTGCCTGCGGTTAGCACCATCGAAGGTGTAATCGAAGCGGTATTGTCGCCAGACTTTCCAGCGCCCGTTACCATCGCGGCTCAATGACATCCGCTGAATATGCACCGATTGATCCAGCAACTGAAAATCACCGTCGCGACTCGCGCGGGCTGCAGCTTGCAGCGCTACCTCCCGCACACGTATAGCGCCCAGAAAATACAGGCACAAGCAGCCCAGCAGCATAACCGCCATCACTTCACCCAGAGAAATATTCAAAGCTGGCGGATCCTTACATTACATTCCGTTAGACTGCGAAGTATGCGGCGCTTTGGGCCAAGGTGCTAGCCATTGCCACTAAATTGCGTGACCGGAAATCACGTGCCGGGACAGGAAACGGCGCACGGTACTGTTGAACAACTCCGGTTTCTCCGCATGTAGCCAGTGCCCGCAATCTGCCATCACACGCAAACTCGCCGCAGGGAAGCGTTGCTCGATAACGCTGCGCTGCGCCTCATCAATATAATGCGAGTCGCCACCCTTAATAAACAACACAGGGCCCGCATACACCAGCTCGCCAGCAGGCGCGGCCAGTAGTTGGGGGTAGGCCGATTGAATAGCTGCGTGATCAAAACGCCAGCCATAGCGAACCTCGCCCTCGCCCTCTCCACCACCCTCCCTGCGCAAACTGCTGAGCAAGAACTGCACGACTTGTGCATCCCGCACATGTTGCGCCAGCACCGCCTGCGCGGCCTGACGCGTGGCGCAGTCTGCTGCAGCCACAGCCTGCAAGCCTGCGAACACAGCTTCATGACTGGGCGGATAGGCTACAGGTGCTATGTCTGCCACTACCAGCGAAGCTACGCGCTCAGGGCAGGACAGTGCCATCTGCATCGCTACCTTGCCCCCCAGGGAATGGCCAACCAGATGCACCCGCTCCAATCCCTGTCCTTCGACCAGCCCCTCTACTTGCCCTTTGACTTGGCTTTGCAACCAGGCGAATACCGCCTCTGCCATGCCGGGCAGGTCGAAGGCATCTGGCACGGGTGAGCGGCCATGGCCCGGAAGGTCTGGGCTAATAACGTGATAATCGGTCTGCAGGGACCGGGCCAGCGCGCCTAAATTCGCCCCGTTACCGAACAATCCGTGCAGTAACACTGCCGGCTCGCCCTGACCCGCTTCGCGTACATGCAGTTCAGACACAACTGTATCCCTGTGTCCGCTGAAGAGTTTTTGCTACCATACGCGTCACTATAACGGATTGGATATTGACATGCGTTGCCTTCAACTCACCTGGCGTTGTGCCGTTCTCGCACTGTTTGCCGCAACTCTGGCAGCTTGTGGTGGTGCGCCCACCTACAACCCAACCACAGTTCCATATCACATTGAGTCCGAGAAGCTGGCCGAAAAGGCGGTGAAAACCGTTGTCATTGCCCATGTGAATCGCGGTGGGCCGTCACGCAACTACCTTGAGAAGACGGCACCGCGTATAGATGCCAAGGTCGCGGCGTACCTGAAAGAAAAGGGGTTTAAGGTAGCGTCTCAACGCACCTTTACGCAGCACTGGAATACGGCGGAGCGGGCCTATGGCAACCCGGTTGATCCCACCTCGGGCAAGCTTAACAGCAGAACCTTTGCACAGATTATGACCAGCGTGCGCGACGAATATGCCAAAACCGGTAAGGTCGATGCTATTGTATTTACCGACCTGCTGGAAGTTCAGGTGTCATTTAGCGGCGGCCTGAAGCACCTGGCCCGCTGGGATGGTGTCACACGCAAGCCCACCCTGCAGGGTCCGGGCAACTCTGTCAGCGCTGACTTCGATTGGAATATGCAGGCCTCAGTGGCTTCACTCCAGATCGCGATCTACGACATGGATCTGGAGACCTTGTTTGTCTCCAGGGGCGGGCTGGAAGCCACTGATGCCATTGATTCACGCTCTTCAAAAGGCCGCTATATACGGCGCCGAAATATGCTGGAGAACGACAATCAGCTGGAAGAAGGCGTAGCAATCGCACTGCACCCCTTTGTGCCTTACGAAGACTGGCCCGGTACCCCGGACTAGGGCGCTCTCACACCTCACACCTTAAAGGAAATACGGAAGCGCGGCTCAAGCCAGCAGCGCTTCCAAACCTCTTTCAATGCACCACATAGCCGAAAGCGCGCCCAATATATAGATCGGCACGGGTAACAATCTTTCCTGCCACTGCCCAAGCGGTTTGCGCAGCACAAACCAGAGCGCCATGACCCCTACAATAAAGACGATCTGGCCTATTTCGATGCCAACGTTGAAGAACAGCAAAGCCAGTGGCACGTTGTCTTGCGGTAAACCGGTTTCAGCCAGAGCGCCAGCAAAGCCCATGCCGTGCAACAAACCAAACGCGCCGGCCAGCCACCAGGGGTTGCGCCACAGCACGTCGTTACGTTCTTTGCGGGTTAACTCAACCGCCAGCACAAAGATACTCAAGGCAATGGTGAATTCCACCAGCTCCACGGGGAAGTCGAGGTAGCCCAGGGTGACCAGTGACAAGGTAATACTGTGCCCTGCTGTAAATGCGGTGATGGTCCATAACAGGCGCTTACCGCCACCCACCAGCAACAACAGGCCAAACACAAACAGCAAATGATCAATGCCGCTCCAGATATGCTCCATACCGAGCACGGTGTAGTCGCTCGCCACCTCGCCAGCCGTTGATTCAGCCGGTACGGTAAAGTCTGGCTGCTCCGCATTCAACACCTGCTGATACTGCCGGCCGTCCAGCAAGCTCACCATCACCATGGCTGAAGCCTGATTAGCACCCAGGCCACTAACGCCCAGGGTTTCACCCACTAATCCGTCCTCGCCAAGCTCTGCACACTGCAGCTGGGCACTGGTGACCTTGCCTGTGCCTTCCAAATGCGGCGCACTGGCGTTGGTAACCGTGCACGTATCGGGCCAAACCGGCGACAGCGGGATGCTGCTAGTAGCCTGCGCTGGCGTTTTCCACACCACATGATATTGCTGCGCGCCAATCTCACTCACCTTGAGCAAGGAGGGGGCGAAACGGTGCGCCTGAACAGCAGGCACCGC
>JBLFXU010000136.1:0-7693 GCA_047609575.1 Bacteroidia bacterium
CAATACGGCAACCGCTCTAGAGGTCAACGGAAAAGTTTACCGCTACTACGCCATTACTGGTGGTGAATTGGCAGACCATGACGCGGTCGCCAGATTGCCGGTGTCCAGTAAAATACTGCTGGAAAATCTGCTGCGCCACGAAGATGGTTTGAGTTGTAGCCGCGATGACATCGAGGTACTCGCAGCTAGTGCCGGGCAGGGTAGCGCCCAGGAAATTGCCTATCATCCGGCGCGCGTGTTGATGCAGGACTTCACCGGCGTACCCGCAGTGGTTGATCTGTCTGCGATGCGTGACGCCCTGGTCAAGCGCGGTCTTGATCCGCAGAGGATAAACCCCCTGTTGCCGGTCGACCTGGTCATCGATCACTCAGTAAGCATCGACAAGTTTGCCACTCCCGGCGCTTTTGACGCAAACGTGGCGATGGAGATGCAGCGTAACCATGAGCGCTACCAGTTCCTGAAATGGGGCAAAGGCGCCTTCGACAATTTTCGGGTTGTGCCACCGGGTACTGGTATCTGCCACCAGGTAAACCTTGAGTATCTGGCCAAGGTGGTTTGGGATCGTGCCACCGATGACGGCGTGCTCGTCTACCCTGACACGCTGGTAGGTACCGACAGCCATACCACTATGATTAATGGCCTTGGTGTACTTGGCTGGGGCGTGGGAGGTATAGAGGCGGAGGCCGCTATGCTGGGACAACCGGTTTCGATGTTGATCCCGGATGTGGTGGGTTTCGAGCTTAGCGGGCAACTTCAGGAGGGTATAACCGCCACAGACCTGGTGCTCAGGGTTGTAGAGATGCTGCGCGAACATGGCGTGGTCGGAAAATTTGTTGAGTTCTTTGGTCAGGGCTTAGACCAATTGCCGCTTGCCGAGCGGGCAACTATCGCCAATATGGCGCCGGAGTATGGCGCCACTTGCGGTTTCTTCCCAGTGGATGCCCAGACCCTCACCTATCTACGGCTCAGCGGTCGCGACGAAGACAGTATTGCGCTGGTGGAGGCGTATTGCAGAGCCCAGGGTATGTGGCGCGACGACAACTATCAGACACCGGATTTTGCCGCCACCTTGCATCTGGACATGTCCACGGTGGAACCCAACCTGGCCGGCCCCAAGCGCCCGCAGGATCGGGTGCCTGTGCGGTCGTTAAAAGCGGCCATCGATCAGTTTATCGAATTGCAGGGCAAAGCTGATCAATTGGACGTCGACTACCCACTCGCTGGTAGCGAACAGGACAGTGAACAGGTCATGCATCACGGTGATGTGGTGATCGCCGCCATCACTTCCTGCACCAACACCTCCAATCCAGCGGTAATGATTGGCGCCGGCTTACTGGCCAAGAAAGCCATCGCCCGCGGGCTGCAACGCAAACCCTGGGTAAAATCCTCCCTGGCCCCGGGCTCCAAAGTGGTCACTGAATATCTGGAGAAAGCTGGCCTGCAGGAATCACTGGATGCGCTGGGCTTCAATCTGGTGGGTTACGGCTGTACCACCTGCATCGGTAATTCCGGTCCACTACCCAAGGTAGTCGAGCAGACCATTGAAGCCAACGACCTGGTTGTGTCTTCAGTACTTTCAGGTAATCGCAATTTCGAGGGGCGTATTCACCCGCTGGTTCAGGCCAACTGGCTGGCATCGCCACCACTAGTAGTAGCCTACTCCCTGGCCGGTACCACACGTATTGACCTCAGCCAGGATCCGCTGGGCAACGACGACAAGGGTGACCCGGTTTATCTGAGAGATATTTGGCCCAGCAATATGGAAATAGCGGAGATTATGCAGACTATCGATAACGGCATGTTCAAGCGCGAGTACGCTGCCGTGTTCGAGGGCGATCAGATTTGGAAGTCGATCGATAGCGGTGGCGGCTTCACCTACACGTTCTCACCGGATTCTACCTACATACAATTGCCGCCCTTTTTTGATGAGCGGTACAGTGGCAACCGGGAAAACATTATGGGTGCTCCCATGCTCGCCATGTTGGGCGACTCTGTCACTACCGATCACATCTCTCCGGCCGGCGCGATTCCAGATGACAGTCCCGCCGCGCATTTTCTGCAGGCGGCGGGCGTGGCTGAGCCGGATTTCAATTCTTACGGTTCCCGACGCGGCAACCACCAGATCATGATGCGCGGCACTTTTGGCAATATTCGCATTCGCAACGAAATGACGCCCACACTGGAGGGCGGGTACACCCGCCTCAAAGGGGAGTCCGAGCCCAGATTTATTTACGATGCGGCAATGCTCTACCAGTCGCGCGGTGAGAGTACTGTTGTGGTAGCAGGCAAGGAGTACGGCACTGGCTCCAGCCGCGACTGGGCAGCTAAAGGCACTCTTCTGTTGGGTGTTAAAGCCGTTATCGTGGAGAGCTTTGAGCGAATTCACCGCTCCAATCTCGTGGGCATGGGCGTGTTGCCGCTGCAATTTATGCCCGGAGAAAATCGCCGGACCCTGGAACTTACGGGCGACGAGTGCTTCGATATTCTCGGTCTCGATGGCGAATTGAAGGCTAAACAGGTGTTTGCAGCGGTAGTGCATTATCCCGGTGGTGAAAGTCGGAAAATCAAGTTGCAATCGCGGCTGGATACAGCGGTGGAAGTTGCCTACTACCAGGCGGGAGGCGTACTGACGTACGTGCTCAACCGCATCGCAAGCGAGTCTTGAGGGGAGTGACATCATGCCTAAAGTACGTGTTGAGAAAGACAGCCTTGGAGAGATAGAAGTCCCCGCCGATGCGCTGTATGGCGCCCAGACCCAGCGGGCTATCAATAACTTTAACTTCAGCGACAGTGCGCTGCCGCAGGTGTTTATCCGCAGCCTGGGTCTCATAAAGGCCGCTGCTGCGCAGGCCAACCTCGAGTTGGGTCTGTTGGAGCCGGAGATCGCTGCGGCGATTATTGGTGCGGCTACGGCGATCGCAGCCGGAGAACATGCAGATCAGTTCCCCATCGATGTGTTCCAGACGGGGTCAGGTACAAGCACTAACATGAACGCCAACGAAGTCATTGCAACGCTGGCATCGCGAGCACTTGCACAGACCGTTCACCCGAACGATCACGTGAATTGCAGTCAAAGCAGCAACGACGTAATACCCACCGCGATTCATGTCAGCGCGGAACTTGCCATTGCCGCTTCACTCCTACCGGCGCTAGAACAATTACAAAATGTAATTAGTAAGCGCGAAATAGAGCTGGCCGGCGTTATCAAGACGGGACGTACCCATCTGATGGATGCTATGCCCATCACGTTTGCGCAGGAACTGTCGGGCTGGCGTGCCCAATTAGCCCAGGCCGAACAGCGTATTGAAGATTCTCGAAAGTCCTTGTGTCGACTGGCCCAGGGCGGCACAGCGGTGGGCACCGGTATAAATGCCGATCCGTCTTTTGGCGCGCTGTTCTGTAAGCACATCTCCCAAAGTAGTGGGCACCAATTTGGCGTTGCGGAGAATTATTTTGCTGCACTTAGTAGCCAGGACACAGCGGTAGCCCTATCGGGTCAGCTGCGGTCCATGGCCGTCGCGCTTATGAAGATTGCCAACGATCTGCGCTGGATGAACAGTGGGCCTCTTACCGGCCTTGCCGAAATCAGTCTTAAACCTCTACAGCCTGGCAGCAGTATCATGCCCGGGAAGGTCAACCCGGTCATACCCGAAGCGGTGGCCATGGCGGCTGCTCAGGTGATGGGTAACGATAGCGCGATTGCTATTGCTGGCCAGTCTGGCAATTTTCAGCTCAACGTGATGTTGCCTCTAATTGCACACAATCTGCACCAGAGCATTATGCTATTAGCCAACAGTTGCACCGCCTTAACACAGCACTGTATTGCCGACTTCGAAGTACAGTCCACCAATATCGAAGCAAGCCTGGCTCGCAACCCGATTTTGGTGACCGCACTCAATCGCAAAATTGGCTATACCAGGGCTGCAGCGATCGCTAAACGTGCCTATAGCGAAGGACGGGACATTATCGATGTGGCACTCGAGATGACCGATCTGAATGCCACTGAACTGGCGGTGCTGCTTGACCCGGCTAATCTTGTTTAGGGCATGGGGTCTGACCCTTTGGCTAACAGGTTAGCCTGGACGTTCAAGACCTATTCTTGCAACGGGTGAATGCCAGCGGACACCACCTGACCTAACATGGCTCTGCGAACTGCCGGTTTCGTCTATAGATTCGTCCGAAGCGTTTTCAACATTTCGGTGAATCGCTCCAACACATTGTGCTCTTTCAAATCTCGAAACTCTCCCGCATCGAAGAAAGTGCCGTAGCAGGATGGGCAAGACTCATATTTGATGTGGTACTGGTCCTTATCGACCATGGGTACCATTGTCACCGAACAGTGAGGGCAGGAAACGTCTCGTACAGCGCTGTATTTCTCGCCAACCTGCGCGTCTCCGATGTCGATTGCCTCGGCGCCGTTTATCTTGACCAGATCTTCCTTTTCCAGCATATCGAACCAGAGCCCGCGACAGCCAAGACAACGCTCTACTTCTATATCCGCGAAGGATATTTTCTCGAATTGAGATTGGCATTTTGGGCATTCCACAATCACTTCCTCCTGATGGTGCGCAGCAAACATCGTAACAGATGTCGCTTAAAGTCGTCAGTTTCAAACCCCGTATCGCAGCCGGTATCACCACGCAAATGCCGGCATTATGGATGCTGTCAGGCGCTGCCACAATCTCCACCCCCGGTGGGTCTCAATACTGGGAGGCAGAAAGATTAGCCCTTGGCCAAGATTTTGTTAAGTGTATCTAGGACCAAGTCGTACAGCAAAAAGTCGGCCCGGAAACAATGTTCAATTTGTATCCCTTCTATCGCATGGACGACTAAGCCCTGGGTCGGTTATACCGTTAACTTACCAGTGAAATGTAAGGCTTGATCGCCCAGGGTTTTGATGGGTTGTCGTGTTGAAGCAGTGACCCACATCTTCCGTATTCCCTCTATTCGCCTGGTGCAGTCGCAGTCGATTAACCAGCCAGATACCTGGATGTATCTTTTTGTATGGCCCTCTACTGTTATGGACGGTTTCTTTGGCGCCCCTTTTAACTCGGTACTACCGGCTCTGTAAGAGTCTGTCAGGCTGGCACGCGGTGATGGCATGCGGGGAATAATGAATAAGGGGTATGGATTTATTTTAGCCGTGGATGGCCCCAAAAATAAATGTGCTTCCGTTATTCGATCCTTGCTGCGGAATCATGGTGGAATCCCGGGACAGGCCACGAATTTGAGCGTAAGCCTCCAACCGAAACTGTGGTCTGTCCCCGGTTATCCGTGTACGTGCTTTTTACGGTGTATACCAAATAGGTGAGGTGTAAGCCCGTTCCTGCGTGGTCATCGGCACTTTGTTATCCATTTTGACACGATACCGTTTTGCCTCGTAGGCGGTCCAGCGAGGTGTAGGGATCTCTATCACCCGGGCATAGTAAAATGCTGACTCCTGGGAATTAAAGTCCGGGTCCTGCCACACTGCAATTAGCTCAGGCTCTCCGATGCTGTTTAACCAGGTAGCCTTCTCCACGTTCACCGTATTGCCGACAGGTGGCAGCTTGCCATTACGGCGCGGCTTGCGGTCATCAGACCACACCACATCGTAGACCTTTTCATGGCTCTCGCCCGAGCTATCTATCCAGCCCTTGATGATTTGAATTCGATCCAGATTACCGCTGTAAGGATCTTTCGCGGCCGCCACCATAAATGACGGCGCTTTGGCGCTCGCGGCCCCAAGTTCTCCGCCCATGGGCACGCCCTTTTGGTAGCCAATATAGGCAGGTGTGCGATTTTGAATGTCATCCTTATCGAAAGACCAGCCCCCGAAGAAGCGTACTGTCATGCGCGGCCCGGTGGTCGCATAGACTTCCTTGCGGCGCATGGCATCGAATATCGCCTCTCGAGAATTTTCGGTCGCCCATACACCGGCGTAACCCGCCGCAGCCTGCTGCCAGCCAAGAATGGCCAGGTCAGGATCCAGGGGAGAACTGATAACCATATGCTCCCAGCGGTGTGGCTCGGGCTCCACACCGGAGTGCTTGCCAAAGAAGTTTTCCTCTTCAGCCGTTGCCATGGATGTATGCGAGTCGGTGCTGCCAATCATGCCAAAACGGTAGGGATTCACACCCAGGCTCTTTTCCAATTTAAGGCCGGTTTTGAGTGCCTCGCGCGCGTACTCATACTGCAGCATGGAATCTTCTTTCAGCTCTGTGCCGTTAAGATTTGCAGCATCCCAGGTTTCGTAATCGGCAAATTCATCGTCGGGGGAGAGAAACGGGTGGGCCTCGCCATCGCCCTTGATCTGTGTCGCCTCCATTAATGGCTCCATGCGTGCACGCAATTCCGCCAGCTCCTTGCTCAGTGGGCTGCCATCAAAATTCGTGACACTGAACATACGCCCAGTACTCAGGTTACCGTTATGCGGAATAGCCAACACTTGCGCACCCGTACTCTCCGAGAACTGAGCTAGCGCACGCCAAAGATCCTCTGGGTTCTGACTGTCAAACTGTGAGAACGGATCAGTCTGCAATGCAACCTTGGCGTCACCACGGAATACGACGTTGCGGTGCAGATTGTTGCCACCTAATGCTGTCCACTCATATCCGATCAGCGCACTGAACTGCCCCGGATCATTGTATTTATCCGCCAGCGCAGCATACGTCTCCCAGGCTTTGCGCGCCGCACCGGAACTCTCAATCGGTGGATCCTTTTTAGACAGCGATGCCACTATCTCCATGGCGGCGTCAAATGTCTTCTGCGGATCGCCAGTCTTGAGCATGTCGTACCAGCGCTTGCCCATTTCAGTGGCGAGAATGGCTGGATCACCTGACAGCAACTGCGGCATAAGACCATACATTTCCGCGTGATCGGTCAACACTAGAAAATCCAGCGGCCGCGAGAGCCTGGCCCGCAGTCCGTGCGTGGTGGTGATCTCCTCCCCGCGAGCAAAACGGAAAGCATCCTCTTGGCCAACGGTATTCATCGTTCCCGCGTCAACAGAGACTGCGGTATGTAAATGCGTGTCGCCAAAGAACACCTGGTGGGGGAAGTCTCTTCCCGCATAGGGCGAATAGTCGCTCTGAGCAATGCCAACGGCCAATTTTTTGTCAGTCGTAATCTTCCCTTTGTCGGGAAGTACATCAGAGGCGGTCGATGGCTGACTGACA
Organism: Bacteroidia bacterium; assembly: GCA_047609575.1. Classification (GTDB taxonomy): domain Bacteria; phylum Pseudomonadota; class Gammaproteobacteria; order Pseudomonadales; family Halieaceae; genus Marimicrobium. The sequence continues at coordinate 7,158 of JBLFXU010000136.1, forward strand.
CCGAGGGCAAATGAGAGTATGACGAAAGCCGTAGTTTGAAATTTCACTAAATGCTCACCTATAAGTTAAAGAGTCGCTAAAGCATAGTTCGGTAGCCGTCCTTTATCCAATGCGTGGGAAGGCCGTGGTTTTCTTCAGCGTACGTACTACACGTGGGTAGTGCGGCCGACAGGTAAGCTGGTAGTAAGGCGGTAGACAGCCCAACGCATTGTAATAATTGGAGTTTCCCTAATTCTCTGCCCCAAGTTCTCTTGGGCTGCCAGCGGTCGTGCTGCCGCCACTCAAAATTCCAGATGGAGCCAATCGGCCCGCTCGAATCGTCTCGCAAAAAGTCCAGCTTGCACACTCTATACTTGTAAATATTCACGGTGTTTGTATGGCACTTTATTGTTTATGCTGCAACGGTGAATTCTGATGCAAAAACAACGAATGCTTCAAACAACTATAGCAATCTACGGCAGGCAAAAATGAATATAAATCAAAGGTTTGTACCCTCAAAGCTCACCCCTCTCGCTATCGCAGTGGCTCTGTCGTCT
>JBLFXU010000137.1:0-7586 GCA_047609575.1 Bacteroidia bacterium
ATCTACCCACTGATGGCCCCAGGACCGTCAGCGGGCTAGTGCTTGAATACCTGGAGTCTTTTCCCCACGCGAATGCCGGTGTCGAGATTGCAGGCTATCGACTGGAAATTCTACAACTGGAAAGCAATGTCGTGCGGGCGGTGAAAGCGGTGAAATCGCCGGTGACCGAAGATTAGGCGTGCAGTAGTTACGCAGCTCCGTCACTCTCAAGGCCCGCACAGACAGCTGGTACGCTTCTCATTTTTGCACTCGCTTTTGCGCCCAACTATGTCTGGTTGCTATGTACCCTACCCCAACTGAATCGGATTAGATTGCCTCATTCGCTGCGCGCAGCGCACTAATATTTCTCGCTTCTGCTCGTCACTGGACATGAACCAGTCAGTGATTTCATCGGCATTGCGATAACAGCCCTGACAAATATCGTCCTCATCCAGTACGCAGATGGAAACGCAGGGCGACCTAGGCTCGGAATTGGGTTCGGTGTCACTCACTGCTGCTCCTTGAGGTGTTTTGAAAAGTGAGCCGCATTGCTGACATACAGACTGGCGTTACTCATCAGTGCCGCCTGCTCTTCCTCACTGAACTGTTTTTTGATCTTCGCCGGAGAGCCCAGCACCAGTGAACCATCGGGTATTTCCATGCCCTCGGTAACCAGTGCGTTGGCGCCTATCAGACAGCACTTACCGACCTTTGCGCCGTTCAGCACCACCGCATTGATACCAATCAGGGAACCGTCGCCTATTGTGCAACCATGCAGCATGGCCTGGTGCCCTACTGTCACGTTCTCGCCCACGACCGTTGGAAAGCCAGGATCGGCGTGCAACACCGCACCATCCTGAATATTACTGCGCGCGCCCACTTCAATGCGCTCGGCATCGCCACGCAACACACAGCTGAACCACACGCTGCTGTGGCTACCCAGTGTGACATTGCCGATCACCGCCGCGTTTGGGGCGATGAAATGCCCCTCCCCTTCGAGGACGACTTGCTGGCCTTCAAGGCTGTATTTCATGGTGCAGTTTCCCAGTCACGCTGTAAATCAAGTCCCGCATCGTAGGCGACATTGGCCAGCAGTGCCAGTATCGCAGCGGTCACACCCCAGACGTTATCCTCTCCCACCTGATAGTGCGGAACCCTGCGCGAGCGCACCCCATCAGACATTGTCTCCAGTCGATAAATCGAGCGGTCAGCGAACACGGGCAAGACTGGCGCGAACACGCTGTCGAATTCTGCCGGGTCAACTGTGGGATCAAAGTCAGATGGAATACTGCCTACAAAGGGAAACACCTGAAAGCCCGTGCGTGTAATCAGGGGCGGCAACTCGCCCAGTCGCGTAACAGCTTGCGGCTGGATACCCACTTCCTCATAGGCCTCGCGCAGCGCTGTATCCCAAGGCGACTGATCCTCTGGCTCTCGCTTACCGCCAGGAAAGGCGACCTCACCAGGATGCGTGGAAAGATGCATCCCTCGACGACCCAGCAATACGGTTGGCTCATGCTGCTCCGAGAGCGCAACGAGCACCGCCGCCTGCGGCCAATCGCCGCCGTCATCCGGCAACTGGGACCAGGACAAATTCTCTAGCGGTAGCAACTCGCGCAGCCTAGCCAGCACAGGCACTGCCAACTCACTCATTCGGTCAACTCGGTCAGCTCCGTCAAAATCGCAGTGACATCCCAGGCAGGCTCTTCATAAGGGTGCGCACGCAACATTGCTGCAACTGCGGCCTTGATACGGTCCGGTTCACAGACCATCTCCACCCGATATTCAGCCACTGTTTCCACCTCGTCCCGCTGACCAATAAACGGTTCACTGCCTGCAAGCGGACGGAACTGACCGCTGCCTAGAACCTGCCAGCAGCAGCACTCGTAATCACCAATACATCCAGCGCCCGCCGCAAAAACCGCCTGCTTAACGGCATCGACATGACTCTCGAGGACATAAAAACAGAGCTTGTACATCACACACCCCTGCCCTGCAGCGCGTAAAACTCATCGGAAAATTCGTCGAGGCGGTGCGCTTCAATGGCGGCGCGAATGGCCGACATGTGCTGTTGGTAGAAGTGCAGATTGTGAATTGTGTTCAGCTGCGAACCAAGGATTTCATTACATTTATCGAGATGATGCAGGTAGGCTCGACTGAAGTTGCTGCAGGTATAACAGGTGCAATCTTCATCCAGCGGCGCCGTGCTGGTTTTATGCCGGGCGTTCCGTAACCTCAACTGCCCCTTGGATGTAAACAGATTGCCGTTACGCGCATTTCGCGTGGGCATTACGCAGTCGAACATGTCGATACCGTGACGCACGCCCTCCAACAAATCTGCCGGCGTACCAACACCCATCAGGTAACGGGGTTTGCCTTGTGGCAGCAGAGACTGCAAGCCGGCCAACACCTCGAGCATCTCGTCTTTGGGCTCACCCACCGACAACCCGCCGATGGCGTAGCCGTCAAAGCCTATCGCTTCCAAACCGGCCAATGATGCCTTGCGAAGATCGGGATACATGCCGCCCTGGATAATGCCAAACAAAGCCGCAGGGTTGTCGCCATGCGCGTCGGCACTGCGTTGCGCCCAGCGCAGGGAGAGCTCCATGGACTGACGCGCTTCGTCTTCGGTCGCTGGATAAGGCGTGCATTCATCGAAGATCATCACGATGTCAGCGCCCAGACTTCGCTGTATGGCCATCGATGTCTCTGGGTCGAGGAATACCTTGCTGCCGTCAACCGGAGACTGGAACTTCACGCCCTCTTCGGTAATCTTGCGCATCTTGCCAAGACTAAACACTTGGAAGCCGCCCGAATCAGTGAGAATGGGACCATCCCAGCCCATAAAGTCATGCAGATCCCCATGCTGCTCAATAATGTCCGTGCCAGGACGCAACCAAAGATGGAAGGTGTTCCCCAGGATGATTTCGGCACCTATTTCACGAATGTCCCGGGGCAGCATCCCTTTTACCGTGCCATAGGTGCCCACTGGCATAAACGCGGGGGTTTGCACCGTCCCACGCGGAAAACTGAGGCTGCCTCGGCGCGCGGCCCCATCTGTTTCCCGAGTCTCAAACTGCATATGACATTCGCCACTCATGCGCGGGCGGCCCTCGTTTGTGGTGTTAGAAACATCGCATCGCCATAACTAAAGAAGCGATACCCTGCCTCTATAGCTTGCTCATACGCTGCCATTATAGGCTCGCGCCCGGCGAAAGCGCTCACCAACATTAACAAGGTGGACTCCGGAAGATGGAAGTTTGTAATCATCGCATCGACACTATGGAACTGGTAACCAGGATAGATAAAGATATCAGTGTCACCGCTAAATGCCTGAATATTGCCAGAGGCCTGACTGGCAGACTCCAAAGCCCGCACCGCCGTTGTGCCCACTGCGACAACGCGCCCTCCCCTGGCTCGCGTTTCATGCACTGCCTCGACCACGTCCTGGCGCACCTCAATATACTCACGGTGCATCACATGCTCTTCAATGTCATCGGCTCGCACCGGTTGAAACGTACCGGCGCCCACATGCAAGGTGACAGCGACACGACGCACACCTATAGCGTCGATCTGCGCTAGCAAGTCATCGCTAAAATGCAGGCCCGCGGTGGGCGCAGCGACAGCACCGTCGCGCTGCGCGTAGACCGTCTGGTAGCGATCCCTATCGAGCGCCAGGTCGGCTCGCTCGATATAAGGTGGCAGGGGCATATGCCCGATCGCCCCCAGAATGTCGCTCAACGGCGGACCACCCTCGCTCGTGATGCAGAACAGGGCATCTTCCCGCCCGCTTATCATCAGCGTGTAGAGACCCGGTGTTTCGCCCTCCAGCGCAGACAAATGAATCCTTGCGCCGGGTTTTGGGGACTTACTCGCCCTGATATGGGCCAATGCAGTGTGCGTACCCGTGATTCGCTCTATCAGGATTTCCAGTTTGCCTCCGGTTTCTTTCTGACCCCACAACCTGGCAGGGATTACCCGGGTGTCGTTGAACACCAGCAAGTCCTGTGGCCCCAGAAAATCAGGTAAATCACGGAAAACGTGATGGGCAGGCGCGCTACCAGGCCCGCCGAGAACCAGCAATCGACTGTCACTGCGCTCAGGCAATGGCTGCTGGGCGATCAGCTCCGGTGGCAGATAGTAGGTGAAATCGGTGCGCTTCATGGACAAAAAAGCCGGCGCGGGGCCGGCTCCACGGTAAGCCGCAGGGCTTACTTGTCTTCTTCCTCAGAGGGTGCTTCAGCAGGAGCGTCCTCTTGAGCAGGCGCTTCTTCAGCCGGAGCGTCCTCTTGAGCAGGAGCCTCTTCAGCCGGAGCGTCCTCTTGAGCAGGCGCCTCTTCAGCAGGAGCTTCCTCTTGGACAGGTGCCTCTTCAGCGACTGCTTCTTCAGTTGCTTCGCCTTCTGAGGCGTCAGCTTCAGGAGCCTCTTCCGGAGCAGCCGGGGCTGGCAAGGTCACTTTGATCAGCTCCTGTGCCACAAGGATACGTGCCTTTTCATCGCCATTCACGGCGTTTTTGTTGGCGTCTTGCACAGCGTAACGACCGTCGCCGCGCTGGTAAATGCTGTATTCGTCCGTTTTCTTAACCAGTTTCATGGCCATATTCTTTTCTCCCTTAGATACTCAGATAATGAGTGATGTAGTGCTGATTGAACCGGCGCGCAGTGTACAGATAATACTGACAGAGGTTAAGGATAATTATTGCGGTTTAGCGCGCCGTTGCTATAATCGCGCGCTCTCCAGGATGAGGCGCTTTCTCGGCCTTCTCTATCCTCTCTATGCCGGAGTGGTGAAATTGGTAGACACGTCGGATTCAAAATCCGATGCCAGCAATGGCGTGCCGGTTCAAGTCCGGCCTCCGGTACCAATTTACAAATAGTGTATTTCTTATTTTTTCGACCAGACAGTACAACCCAATAAATTCTGGTATTACGTCATGCACATTTAGACTAAGCGCTCGCTAAGACGAACTGAGTTAAAAAACAGGCACGAAATCGGTGTTTGTCAGCATATTGGCGTACTTTAAAGTTGTGGAGCAGACAACAGCTGATTCATCGAATTTTGTACTTTGAAGAACAGAATTTGGCTTTTTACGTGTGTCGTCTTTGAGTTGTTTTCTCCCAAAAGCCCTATCACACAGACTCTCCTGGAAGCGAATATTTGGTCTATACTCGCTAATAAGTCCACAGCACAATGCGGACTCCATAACAGCCTAAGCTCTCTAGGCGACCCGGTGGAGGGCCACATGAGCTCCGGACATTTCCTTGGGACCCGTCACTCCGAACGGTGCGTATCACCTTCTCGCTTTGTATTGAATCTTTCCGGGAGCATCGGTCTGTCAGGACTTCTGTTCCTCAATAGCGCATTGGCCGGCACCGTTGGGGAGAACTTCTTCAACTCGATGAATGCCAATGAATGGACCCGGGTTCCAACCAGCGGCCTGCCCATCTACGAAGCCCATCGCGGTATGGCGGTCGATAGCACTGGCGGGCGCCTGTTCCTGTTTGGAGCTGAAACGCACGGCCAGAACACCCCGGACAATGCGGTGCATACCTTTGATGCGGACACGCTCGGCTGGACGGCAAGTTATGCCCCAGAGCCGGTCACTAACTACCTGATCGACAGCAATCTTTGGACAACCACCGTCAACGGCAATCCCTGGGCGTCGCATACCTTCGACAACGTCGTTTACCTTCCCGATCAAGACCAATTGCTGGTAATGACTGCCCCGTACCATAACTACACCGGGATGACTGCCGCCGGGACATCCGGTGTCGCCCAGCAGACCTGGTTGTTCGATATTCCGTCCAATTCCTGGCAGTTCCTGAAGGGCTCCGGAACGCCTCAGTACAATTACGAATGGGGCCTTTGGGCCAAGGGGCTGGCTTATGACCCGAACCTCGATAAGGTGATCGGATCGGGGAGAGACAAAACCTTCATGTTCGACCCGGTCAACCAGACCTGGAGCAACGTCACCTCCAACGATGACGGGCACGATATACACACAACAGCGGACTACAACCATGTAAGCGGACAGAGCTTTCTGTTCGGCGGATACAACACACTCCCCAATCACATGACCACCTATGATCCGGTGCTCAGCCAGTGGCAGGAGGTGATTACCACCGGGGTAACCCCGATCAAGGGGGAAGGTGCGCAGATCGCCATCGACACTCTCAACGATGTTATCGTTTACGTCTCGGTTATGGAGGACCAGTATTCCTATACCAATTTATCGGGAGCCTCTCAGACCCTCATTTTAGACCTGCATTCGAAGGAGTGGACAATACCCAATCTGAGCTTCACGCCGCTCAATTTCGGTTTTGGTTTCGCCATGGGCTACCTGGAAAAACACGACGTTTCGCTGTATCTGACGCGGGACTTCAGCTGGCAACCCGAACTGTGGGCGTTCCGGTATGAGTCGGCGGCGGCAGACGCCGACAACGATAGCGTACTGGACGATGAGGACAACTGTCGGACAATGGCGAACCCGATTCAGGAGGACACTGACGGCGATGGTGTCGGTAATGTCTGCGACAACTGCTTAATCACTGCCAACCCTAATCAGGAAGACACCGACGGTGATGGTGTCGGTGACCTCTGCCCAGGCATTGGCTGCTAGACGCCTCCAGTTCTTGAATAGCCCGCCGCTGTGCGAGCGCAGAGAAACGGGTGATTTTGACTCACCCCTTCGAATACATCAAAAAGAGAAACTTCAGATACAGCGCACTAATCCGCAATCGCGTAAACCAGAATCGACTGCAAGCCCTTTGCCTTTATAGCAATGATCATTCGGAAGATTTTGTTGCCGCTGATTTTAGCCGCGGTGTGAAGCCTGGACGGCCTCAGGAAATAAGGAAGAGTATCTTTCCGTGCCCACGATTTTCACCGCGGGACGCATACTGCACAATCGCCTGAACGCTACTCTGTGGCGCTATTGAGCTCCACAGCGACAGTTCAAGCGAGTTGCATATCCACCTGGCGCCGGCCAGATGTTTCACGTCGGTCCCGTAGGCTCCACACTTCGACCAGATGCGCCAAAGGCTGCCGACGATCTCTGCTGCCGTCCCGGCGATCCGTGTGATGCACGTATCGACACTCACAGCTGCCAGCGGCGCAGCCAGACAGAGGCAACGAGGGCGCTTCATCGCTGAGGAAGCTCTCTCGTTGTAACTGCTCTATCTCGCGACAGCAGGCCTGGCCCGGAACAATGGTAACAGCGTGAAATGGGTTGGACATGGAGTAATGCGCGCGTCGGTCAGGGTCGCCACTTTGACTAGAATCGGCTCGTGACGAAAAAAACAGGCGCGAGAGTAAGAATGCCCCGAAAACAATCACTGCAAAGATTACTTCGTTTTCCATAAATGCCTCCCCCAAGACAGAAATTAGCAAACATATCCAAGATACCTTCATCCAGACCAATGGCGCAACTATTAACACTACCTATGCATAAAACTCTGCGCAGCCCTCATGTTGCTACTAGAATAACGTGATATTACCTTAAAGAATGTTTATGAACTTATTGTATTCTATATTGATATATCATGGCGGCATTGTTAGCCTCGGCATCAATAGAGGGACGCCCCTGCCACACACACTGGAGGCGGC
>JBLFXU010000138.1:0-7563 GCA_047609575.1 Bacteroidia bacterium
GATTTAACTTCGCGCATTTCAAAACCAGGATTGGTGCCCCGGACTTATTAGTTGTTCGAGAGTTCAACCTTATGATTTTTGACGGCGCGCCTGTCGCAAACTGGGATGGCGAAAGCATGCAGGCTGTGCTTGAGCGACTGGAACGCTTTCAGCGTGGCGTTACCGATGCGGCGCGCAGTGAAGCGGAGCGAGAGGCCTTCGAGTTGTTTCCACGCCCTGTAGGTGACGAGGCAGAATTTATGCTGCACATGCTGCGTACCTACGACAAGTCGTTCCGTTTTTATGTGGACGTGGGCAACGCCGGGAGTAGTGAGACAGTACTGGAGCTGCTGCTCAACGAGAACGCGATGCCAGGCTTTAATGACTCGGGCGCACACATCACCAACATGGCGTTCTTCGACGCTAACCTTGCGTCCCTGAAGCTCGCACAGCAAAAAGATCTAGAGACAGTGGGCGCTATGGTGCGTCGACTGACTAGCGAGCCTGCGGCCTTTTTTGGCCTGGATGTCGGTACGCTGGAAATCGGTGCACAGGCAGACATGGCCCTGATTGACCCTGAGGCACTGGCTGCCTGGAATTGCAATGACAATCGGGTGCTGGAGCACCGGGAGATTTTCGATCACAAACAAATGCTCAGTCGCTCCGATGGTGTGGTCAGTTGTGTACTGATAAACGGTGTGCCTGTGTGGCGCGACGGCCAGTTCACGCAGGCGTTGGGTAGTGAGCGCCTTGGCAGAGCATTGCGTGCCGCTTGAGTGCGCTGCCGGTAGCGCCGAGTGCGGTTAGCTGCTTTGTCGGGCTCGCTGCGCAAGAACTCGTTTTTAATGTAGGTTGCACTTTGGAACCCATAACCTATAGTTAAGCCTCGTGAACAATCCAATGGTGCCGGAGGTGGTCATGTCTGAGTGGAGGCAAAGTGCGTGCATTTTGTGCGAGTGCAACTGCGGGATAGAGGTGCAATTAGGTGGGGACAACGAGCGGGAAATCGTTCGCATTCGCGGCGACAAGGCGCATCCCGCCTCCCAGGGTTACCTGTGCCAGAAAGCCTCCGGGCTTAACTACTACCAGAACGGCAAGGACCGGCTGACGTCACCACTGCGTCGCCGCGCCGATGGTAGCTTCGAGGAAATCGACTGGGACACCGCCATTAAGGAAGTAAGCCAGCGCCTCATGGCGGTGCGCGATACACACGGTGGCGACAAGATTTTCTATTACGGCGGCGGCGGGCAGGGTAATCACCTCCCGGGTGGTTACGCCACCGCTCTACGTGGCGTGCTTGGCATGCAATACCGCTCAAATGCCCTGGCGCAGGAGAAGACCGGTGAATTCTGGGTTAACGGCCAAATGTTTGGCAATCACGTCAAAGGTGATTTCGAGCATTGTGACGTGGCCATCTTTCTTGGCAAGAACCCCTGGCACTCCCACGGACTGCCGCGTGCACGGGCCTGGCTGCGCGACTTCAGCAAAGATCCCAGTAAGCACATGATCGTGATCGATCCGGTGGTGACTGAAACGGCGAAGTTTGCCGACATTCATCTGCGGGTGCGTCCAGGTGGTGATGCCTGGCTGCTGGCAGCAATGGTCGGCATGTTGGTGCAACAGAAAAAATACAATAACGACTGGTTAGCGCAGCACAGTACAGGGCTCGATGAGATTATCGCCGCGTTCTCCAAAGTACCTGTTGCACAGTATTGCGAAGTGGCGGGCGTGCCCACAGAGCAAGTGCAGGCGGCGGTCGATTTGATCAGCAATGCCCGCGGTGTGGCGATGGCTGAGGATCTGGGCATCCAGATGAGTTTGCACTCTACACTCGCCAGTTACCTGGAAAAACTGGTCTGGGGCCTGTGTGGCCACTTCGGCAATCCCGGCGGTCAGTACATCCCCGCTGCATTGCAGAATATTGCGGGCAGCGGTCGCAGTTCCCGCAAGAGCCCTGTGGTAGGTGCTCCCATCATCAGTGGGCTGGTGCCGTGCAACGTGATCGCCGAAGAAATTCTCACTGACCACCCGGACCGCTATCGGGCCATGGTCGTTGAAACGGCGAACCCGGCGCATTCATTGGCAGATTCGAAGCGCTTTATAAAGGCACTGCAGAGTCTGGACACCGTGGTGGTGATCGATATCGCCATGAGCGAGACCGCCCGGCAAGCGGACTATGTATTACCGGCTTCCACGCAGTATGAGAAGTGGGAGGCAACGTTTTTCAATTTCGAATTTCCGGAGAACTATTTTCATCTGCGCAAACCTTTGTTTGAGCCTGCCGATAACACTTTATGTGAAGCTGAAATTCATGCGCGGCTGGTGGAAGCGATGGGCGCGATGCCGCATGAATTGTGCGATGAGCTGACACAGGAATTGAAAACCGGTGGACGCGAGGCTTATCGCGACCGTTTTCTGCGGGCATTGGGAGAGGACGCCACGCTGTCTAGTCTCGCGCCTGTCATCTTGTATCGCACGCTGGGGCCCAGCCTGCCTGACGGTGCGGCGGCTGCCGCACTGCTGTGGCCGGTTGCGTTGAACTTTGCCATGAGTGAACCAGAGTCTCTTCGCAGGGCGGGTTTTGATGGCGATCCCCTGACGCAATCGGATGCCCTGTTCGATGCGATTCTGGCCGGGCATTCAGGTGTGGTGTTTGCGCGCGATGACTACGACAGCAACTGGACGCGACTTGGCAACGATGCGCGCGTACGCCTGGACTTGCCTGACCTACTGGAAGAACTGGCCATCCTGGAGAAATCATCGCCGCAGCGCACTAGTGACGAATACCCTTTTGTATTGATGGCAGGCGAGCGCCGCAACTACTCCGCCAATACTATCTATCGCGACGGTGCATGGCGACGTAAGGATCGAGCCGGCTTTCTGCGCATGAGTCCTGACGATGCGCAGCGTCTGGGGCTGGATGCGGGTAACAGCGTGCGCATTACCACCCGTGCTGGCTCCGCGCTTGCCGCGATAGAAATCACTGAACGCATGCAGCCCGGTCATGTGTCGCTGCCGAACGGCTACGGCCTGGACAATGAGGACGGCAAGCGTGAGGGGGTTGCAATGAACGAACTGACCTCGTTGGAAGATCGTGATCGGTTTGCCGGCACGCCGCACCATAAGTATGTACCTGCCAAGATCGAGGCGGCCCTATAATAACGGGGCCACTGTTGCAGCGTTGCCAGCCTTAGAAGCATGCAATGCAATAGAGGTTTTGACAGACTTGTCAGGATAGATAGCGTATCTATCGCGAGTCGGTTCGTGCTTTGATCTGGCCCCGACTAGTTACTGGGCAGCCGCCTCAAGCGCACTGCCAGCCAGTGTAATCCGGTGCATGAGTCGCAGCTCTCCGTGATAGTCGTTTTGGGCGAAGTGCCATGTGCTGCGGTTATCCCAGAACGCCACTGAACCGGGCTGCCAGTTGAAGTGACAGGTGAATCTCTCCTGCGCTACATGGGCGTAGAGAAAATCCAGCAGCGCGCGACTCTCCTCGTAAGTCCAACCTTCGATGCAGACGGTATGCGCGGGATTGATATACAGTATCTTGCGATTGCTTTGTGGGTGTCGAATGACGACTGGATGGGTGGCGTCACCGACGCGATCTCCCCCGCCTAGTTGTTCAGCCATATCGGTATTGGCGTAGAAACCGTCTTCGCCATAAATGTGCACGTTCGAATGCACTGCTCGAAGTGACTCCAGTGTTTTTTGCAATCCCGGCGACAGGATGTCATAGGCAGCTGCCAGATTAGCAAACCAGGTGTCCCCGCCTGCATCGGGCAGTTCTTTTGCAACCAGAATAGAGCCCAACGCGGGCTCCTCATCGTACGAATGGTCCGTATGCCAGCCGCCGCCTATATTCATTTCCTGGCCTGCTTCTTTACGGACCTGGGCGATATCGGGGTAACCGTCTACCGGTTTGAAAAATTTGTTCAGTACGATATCGCCCCACCGGCTGGCAAAGGCAAGATGTCCTTGTGGGCTTAGCGCTTGGTCGCGAAAAAGCAGCAGGCCGTGTTCTTTGAACGCTGCACGCAGCGCTGTCAGATCAGCGTCGCTGACGTCTTCCAGTTGTATGTCATTAACAATGGCGCCGCAGTTTGGCGCGAACGGTGCGACGTTCATCTCGGCTTTCCTTTTACGGCGGGGTGCCTATGCCAGTGCCAATACCAGTGCATATGACAGAGATTATGTGCCATCCATGGGTGCGCCGCAAACTGATCCTATTCCTTGAGGCGCTGATTTGGCACGCGTTAAGCGTGCATCAAATGTCGCTTACAGGAGGGTCCGTGAGGCGGAACTCTGGATGTTTAATTTGCCCGCCGGCCTTGCCGATAGCGACTGCACTTGCAAAGGATGCCGTGCCCACGACCAACACAGCCAGGGCGGCCCAGGGCAGAATGCTGCGCTTCAAAATACCCCCTAACAGGGCGGCCAGGGCGAGGCCGGTGCTGGCGTACAGTAGGGGCAACCAGGTTTCAGCGACATGCGCGTGGTAGTCGAGCCAGGCCCGGCCATGGCCGTCCAGCCCGTCGTAAATGGCAGGGTAAGCGGCGTCACCATAGGTCGCTACCGGCCAGCTTGCGCCTGCGGTAAGCGCTACTAGTCCAATACCGGTAAACAGCAGCACGGACTGGCGTAATGCCAGGCCTAGCAGCAGCACGAGCAGGGCAAGTGCAAGACCGACAATCGGCAGGTGATTGAGCAACATGTGACGGTAGGCAGGGTCCGCCAATAGGTCCAGCCAATCCATCATTTCAGCCCCTTGCTGCCCAGGACGTGCAGTAGCCCGCTGCGGCAACCGGGCCATCGAGGATTTCGCAATCGCCGCAGGCAGCGGCTTCTGCTGTCCGATAGAACGCACAGTGGAAACATTGGGTTGCCGTGTTTTCGGACAGGTTTATATATTCCAGGGTCTTACGCATCTGCGCTTCACCGGCGCCCAGATACTGCGGGTCGAAGCAGGCATTCTGTGTTTGATTGCTCGTGTCGTTGCTGCAGGCAGTAAGTAGACCCAGGGATAACGCTGGCAATACTGCGGACCGGCGCAGCAGTGTTCTGCGAGAATACTGCCTGTGAGAAAAAGCGTCGGCCACGATTAGCGCTCCGCTACTTTCTGTGCGGGCTCGGGCTTGATGACGAACGCAGGTACTGCTGCGAACTGTATGACCGTCGACATGGACGTGCAGTTACCGTTTGCGTCCGGATGCCCATCCGCTACCTTGGGTAGTGCATGGTAAACGCCTGAGCACATATAACCGATATTATTGGCCGCAGCGCGGCCCAAGTGTATTGGCCCAATGTAGACCTCGGTGAGAAAGTTGAACACATTGGCAATATCCCAGTAACCCGCGAGAATGCCTTCCATGCTGCCATCGGGCTTCATCCATGCACGGATGCGCAGGTCTTTGAACTCGTAGTGGTTGTCGATCGCCTGCACTTTAAACTTCAATTTCGCATCGACCGGTCCGGCTTCCAGAATGCCATCGCGAATTTCGCCTTCGAAAGTGGCGCTGTGATACAGGGGGTCTTCGTGCACGAGCTGACTCATGTCGCGCACGACGTTGCTGTTGGCATCGGTTGTCACCGGGCCGGCGCTGGTAAATAACTGGAGCTGAACACGCCCCGCTTGCATTGTTCCCTCAATGAGCTTCAGTTCCAGTAGAGTAGAGTAGCCGTTCTCCATAATCGGATTGGCTGTATTGAACATGCGATCGAACAGACCGTCTGGGCGGTAGCCCTTCACGCATCCCATTAGCCGCCAGTGCTGGTTGTCGATCCCTGGCTCCCCGTTGGGTCCAGCAAAATCATTGTGAGCGCACTGGCCACCGGTGTCTGCCGAGGAATTTGTGCCGTCCAGATCCATGCCATCTACTGACGCCTGGCCTTCAAAAAAAATGTGCCCCGGGTCCGGCAAAACACTCGGATCCTGGCATGCGTCTTCAGGGAGCAACTCCAGTGCGCCTTCGCGGTCGCCCTTGTCCCAGCGTTGCTTGACCTCTTCGCGCGTTGAAGCGTACTCATCTGAGAAAAAGTCTTCATCGGTAATGTTCATACCTTTCGGGCACTCGCCAGGGTCGTTGCGCGGGATATCGTATTCCCATTTAGAAAATACGAAGCCACTGACTTGTTGTTCGGCGGCGGCAGTTTTAATCGCTTCTGTGGTTTCAATGGTGGCTGACTTGTCGCCGCAAGCAGCGAGCAACACGATGGTGGATACAACGAGCATTTTCTTCATGACGATTTTGCTCCGCTAACGGCGCCGGTTTTATCGGCTGTTATTAATTCAGAGGCGTTTTGTGTGTAGCGCCTGGTGCTGTTTACAATTCTAATTTACTACCCTCTACTTAACGCTGCACGAACATACCCTTTTTAAGGCGATCGCCTATATCAGGATTTCCGAGATAGCTCTGTCGGTCTGGTTCTGGTCGCTGCCCCACTGACCCACGTTCAGACCCATGGCTTGCTGTACGGTGAGGCCAACTCGACTGCAGCTTTCACCTACACCACTGACATGAACACCGGTGCGTAGTTTGCCACCGGCCGTGCCTGCAGTCATGAAGGGCAACCCTACTATGCTATGGGTATTGGCCTCGGAAGTTTCCGAGTGTGCCAGCACAAGGCAGTTGTCCAACAGCGTGCCATCTCCCTCAGGGACTGCGTCCAGAATCTGCACGAACTGAGCCCAGGCTTCCATGGTTTTTAGCACGAAGAACGTTGCCTTGGGCTGGTAACCCAGCTGCTTGTCGCGCGGTTCCTCATGGGTGAGCGTGTGATGGGTATCAGGGCTGCCGGGCAACCGTAGACTGGAAGCGCGATCGGAAAACTGCATATTGAATACGCGGGTCTGATCGCATGCCAATGCCAAGGCCAGGGTCTGTGCCATCAGTTTATGGTTGGCCAGGACATTGTCTATTTCGGAATCGCGCGGCGCATCGGTAGGCGCGCCGGGAATGCGACAGGCTTCCAGCGGCGGCGGCTGTTTGGTTTGTAATTCTAGTTGCTGTTCCAGTTGCCGCAGTGCGGTGAAGTACTGTTCAAGGCGCGCGCGATCCGCTGCACCGAGCTGACGCTCCAGGCGTTTACGGTCTTCACCTATTACAGACAGGGCGCTCTTGCGCAGTAGGACATTGGGGTCTGGAGTGAACTGAGCGGCGTTGGGATCAGTAAAGCCTGGCCCAAATATGCGTGTGTACAGGCCAAGGGCACTGGGCTCAGCGGGATTCACGCTGCTGACATCGCGTAAACTGTTTGAATGCCTTGGATTGCCAGTGGCGGCCATCTCCAGAGAGCGGAATCGTGTGCGGGTGCCGATGGCATCGGAGATCAGTACATCCAGACTGGGGCCCTCCACGCTATCTGCGGATTTTGGTGCGCCACCGCACAATGCGCCAAATACGCCGGTCCGGTGTACCTGATTAGCTTCGCCATTCATCAACACACTGTAGCCACTGATAACGTTCATGCGGTTGCGTATCGCAGCGATCGGCTCAAGCTCCGGTGTGAGAGCCCAGTCTGTGCCTTGCGTGGTTGGGTCCCAGCGTCGCGGATTCATGCCACAACCGAAGAACCATGTACCAAACC
>JBLFXU010000139.1:0-7557 GCA_047609575.1 Bacteroidia bacterium
GCGCTCTAGCAGGATATCCAGTGTGACGCGCAGTTCACGTCGGACTAGGTGCATACCCGGGCATGTGCGCGCGCCATGACCAAACGTGATTTTTCGACTGCTGTCCCGGTGAATATCGAAGACATGGGGCTCATCAAATACTTCCGGATCATGATTCGCGGCGCAAATCCCCATGAGAACAAAACTACCCGGCGGCAATTCCACACCACCAAATTCGGTTGCCGCATCCAGGCGACTGAGCCGTGGAAGAATCGATACAGCAGACTCCCATCGCAACGCCTCCTCAATGGCATTATCGCGCAGCTGCGCATTTTCACGGACATCCTGCCAAAGTCCGACGCCACTCAATAAGCCAGACAACAGATTGCCGATAGCGTTGTGAGTTGTAGACGAGCCAGCCGTAAACATGATGCCGATATGCGCCAGCACCTGCTCATTATTCATACGTACACCATCCAGCTCATCATGAAGCAACTGGGAAATGACGTCATCTTTGGGCGACCGCCTGCGCTCAGCCAGTACCGGCACGAGGTAGGCCCACAACTCATCCCGACAGCGAAGAGCCTGTTCCGGCTGCCAGTTAAACTGCAATATACCCACTACCCAGCGCGAAAACTGCTCCTCTTCATTGCGCGGTATTCCCAGTAGGCGCGCGATCACCATGTAGGGATAACGCTCTGTAAACTGCGCAACGAGGTCCGATTGACCATCACTGACGAACTGCTCTATCAATTCGTCAGCCACATCGGCCAGCATGGTCTCGTCCATACGCTCCACCACACGCGGTCTGAAGGTAGGCGTCGCAAGCTTGCGATAGAAACGGTGTTGCGCACCCTCCATAGACTGGAAGGTCTGGCCAATCACCGGCTCAATACCCAGCTGATAGGTCAGATGGGGCGGGAAACTCTCCGCGTCCTTAAAGGCAACTTCCAGAGCCCCGTGCTGCGTGATCAGCCATGCTGGCGCGTCCATGAATCGCACCGGCACCAGCGGTGCCTGCTCCCGCAACCGATCCATGAGTGCATGCAGGCGCAGCCCAGGCAACCGCCAGGTATCAACACTCTGCTGCAGCATCGCGTGGAGCGCGTCATCCGAAAATTGGCCTTGTGATGGCGCGATGTCCTACTCCAGCAAAAATAACCATGAGACGGACATCGATCCTATGGCTGTGACACATCTATGTCAACATGTGTATCAACTGACGCATCAACGCAGTAGAATGCTAACCTGCCATCTGTTTAACAGCACTTTGCAGTAACCCACGCGAGCAGGCCAACGTGTCCGATATACAAATTTTGCGCCGCCGGCTCTCGCCGGAACGGCAGCGCAGGCGGGAAAAAACCATCTCCCAGACCATGGCCCTGATGGCCAGCATGGGCACGCGTTTTTCCATGGAAGATGTCGCAAGCGCAACGCATGTATCACGCTCCACGCTATACCGTGACTTCACCTCCAGAGAGCACCTGATAGCTGAAGTCACTCTCGCCGCCGGGCACGCACTGGCAAGTCACTTGGGCTCGCACCCTCCCGGGGGGAAGACCATAGGCGACCGGATCGGCCAATTGTGTTCAAAAGTCATGCAAGTGGCCGGCGAGAATGAGCTACTGCTGGCCTGCTGTGTGACCAACCTGTCTTCCACGGATCCGGCGGTATTAGACAGTTACAGCGAAATTGAGCATGTTGTATCTGCACTGATGACAAGCGTGTTGTGCGAGGTAAAACCCGCCAATTCCGGACTCGTAGAACCCCTGGTATTCCGCTATTTGCTGGGTGGTTTTGCCCTCGCCACGACCGGAAAAATCGGGTATCCGCAGATAGCCGAAGAGCTTACCCAGCTGTGCAGCCTGCTACTGGCCGATGTCTGGACAGTAGAATGTCATCCATTCGACATTCCTCCTCACTCTTGACCCAACGCACTGGCCGATCTTCCCTTTAAACCGGTATAGTGCTGGCCCAAATCGAGTGTTTTCAAATAGATGGAATAACCATGAATCAGGCGATGACCAATGACAATGAATCCAAGGCGTTAGTGGACTGTCGTTATATCCTGACCCCCCAGCAAGTTCATTTCTTTGATTCCTTCGGAGTCGTGCAGAGCATCATTAGCGAGCCCCTTTGCCACCGACTAACAACTCGTAAACAGCCGCAGTACGCGTCTGCGCAATTCTGAAGCGTAGCAACCTAATGGAAGATAGCCGCCAGATCGAAAACCTTATCTACCGCTACGCCGAATCAATCGACAACGGCAATTTGGAGGATGTGGCTGAACTGTTTCGCAACGCTACAATCTTTTCTCCCGCTCACAATGTCTCACGCACCGGCTATGATGAAGTACTCCAGATGTATCAACTGTCGTGCCGTCTGCATGAGCCCTCGGACACGCCCTTAACGAAACACCTAACAACCAATGTCATCATCGAGGTGTCCCAGGGCGGCGACAGTGCAACAGCCCGTTCTTACTACACCGTGATACAGGCGACACACTCGCTACCGCTGCAACCAATAATCTCCGGCAGGTACAGGGATAGTTTCATCAAAGAAGCCGGAACATGGCGCTTTACCCGACGAGAAATGGTGGTCGAACTGATTGGCGATTGTTCTGAGCATTTACTGTATGACACCCAGGGACTGGCAGGCCAATGAGTATCTTGTCCGCCTCTCGTCCTGATTGCAGACAACCCGAGTACTCGCCATGGCCTCTAGGACATACAACGCGTATCCCTTTATCCATGTCATGACGACCGGCGGCAAATCGCTCAGGACAATGAAATGGATACGGATCTCTAACTCTACGCACGGTCCCTAGCAGGTAACCGTTCCGTCACATCAGTTTAGTCACGCTTTGCTCTGGAGTAGCAATTTATGGAAAGTCTTTGGAATGACAAAGAAGCCGCAGCTTTCGCCGATGATGATCTGGCGATGCGCGTTTATACCTCAAGACTTCTGGGAACCAGAGAAGACCTCGTGATGCATGGCGGCGGCAATACCTCTGTCAAAGGCACCACCACCGACTTCTTCGGCAACAAGGTGGAAGTTTTGTATGTGAAAGGCAGTGGCTGGGACCTGAAGACTATTGAGAAGCCCGGGTTTCCCGCCATTAAACTCAAAGAGACCTGCTTACTGGCTGAGCTGGACGAACTCTCAGACACAGACATGACAAAACAGCTACGGGCACTAATGCTCGACCCAGGCGCCCCCTCGCCGTCGGTAGAGGCGATCCTGCATGCCATCATGCCGCCGCGCTTCATCGATCACACACATACTGATGCGATCATCACACTGACCAACAATCCTCGCGGCGACAAAATCGTCTCGGAACTCTTCCCAGACTGCCTGGTACTGCCGTACGTAATGCCCGGCTTTATCCTCTCCAAGCAGGTCAATGATGCATTGAAGCAGGTCGATCTGGGCCAGTACAAGGGCATCATTCTCATGCACCACGGCGTATTTACCTTTAGCGATGACGCCAAGGAAGCCTACGAAAACATGATTGATCTGGTGACGCGCGCGGAGGATTACATTGCCAGCAACGGCGTCGATACGCACGCGGAAGGAAGTAGTCCGGTCGACCTGATGGACTTGGCTAGTATTCGGCAAGTCGTGTCGCAGGCCCGCGGGGTGGCCCAACTCGCCGTACTTGATAGCACCGGGGATGCCCAAGGCTTTGCGGCACGTACCGACCTGGCAGAGATCGCCTGCCGCGGCCCCATAACACCAGACCATGTGATTCGCACAAAACGTATTCCGGTCATTCTGGACGCACAAACGCAAACAGGCGTGCCGGAGATCGAATCCTACGTTGCACACTACAGCGCCTACTTCGACCGCAATGGCAGCAGTGAACTGACAATGCTGGACCCAGCCCCACGCTTTGGCATCTGGCGGAACAACGGCTCTATTGCCTTTGGCAGTAGCGTAAAGGAATGCAGTATTGTCGCAGACATTGCACGCCATACACGCTGGGCAATACAGACAGGGGAATCTCTGGGCGGCTGGGAGGCACTGCCGGAAAAGGACATCTTTGATCTGGAGTACTGGGTGCTGGAGCAGGCCAAGCTCGGCAAGAGCAGCGGTGCAGCCAAAGCGCATCAGGGAAAGGTCGCCATCGTTACCGGTGCCAACAGTGGCATTGGCCTTGCAACCTGCAGCGCACTCGCCTCAGACGGTGCAGTGGTAGTAGGCCTGGATATCGATCCGGCTGTCGTCGAAGTAATGAGTGCTATCGGCATGACAGGTATAGCCTGCGATCTAACAGACGACGAGGCCATTGCATCGGCGGTGCAACAAACGGTACGTGAGTATGGCGGGCTGGATATCATTGTGTGTAACGCTGGCATGTTTAAAGCAGGGGAACGCATCGAAGAGCACTCGCGAGAAACCTGGGATAGAACCATTGCGGTGAATCTGACCGCCACGCAGCGTTTTATGACCGCCGCTATTCCCTTCCTTAAACTCGGCATCAACCCCTCCATCCTTGTCGTCGGATCGCGCAATTATCCGGCGCCTGGCCCAGGTGCCGCCGCCTACTCTGTGAGTAAGGCCGGCATTACACAACTGGCCAGAGTGGCGGCTCTGGAATTGGCTGCCTATGGCGTGCGGGTCAATGTTGTACACCCTGATGCGGTTTTCGACACGGCGCTATGGACAGACGAGGCACTCGCCAGTTCTGCCGCTCGCTACGACATGACAGTGAACGAATACAAAACCAAGAACCTGCTTAAGCGCGAGATTCGTTCAGCCGATGTAGGCCGTCTTCTGTCTACGCTGGCCAGTGATGTATTTACGGCCACCACCGGCGCGCAAATCCCTATCGATGGCGGTAGCGATCGTGTGATCTAGGCCCGAAACGCCGCTTGAGTAACGTCAGATTGTTTTACAAAGCACCCCTCTCCCAGAGTCCAAGCACCCTGACAACCCTATAGAACAAGGGTTGGCCTGGATCTTGCTGTTACTAAGTCAGTGCCGGGTAATTACTTGCCCACCGGCAGGCAAGCCAACAAGGAACAATATTCCCAAGAGGCGTATCAAAAAGTTAAGCGGTTGATCTGCCGCATCGCGAAGATGCCGGAACCAATTTTGCAGTAACTTCACACCAGTCCAAACCCGCATGTCCCCGCGGGTAAACCCCGCCAGGTTCCCCGCCGGGTGGGGTTTTTCTTTACTGCCAGGACTTGGTTTACTAGTCATGGCGACTCGGCCCAAGACACGCGCAACAAGCTGAAAAGACACCTTGTTTTCCGGCTCCCCCTGTTGGTTTAATGGCGTCGTGCGCACTCACCCCGAGAGCGCCCAACCAATACGGTTAATCCATGGACCACTCCCCTGATCCTGCCCAGCCCTCGCGCTCTATTTCTCTCGTACTAGGCGGTGGAGGTGCCCGCGGCCTGGCACACATTGGTGTCATTCGCTGGCTGGAAGAAAATAACTATCGTATTGAATCTATCGCCGGCTGCTCTATGGGAGCACTGGTTGGAGGAATATACGCTCTAGGAAAACTGGACGAATTCAGTCAATGGGTCAGCGCAATTGGCACAGTGGATATGTTCCGACTATTGGATATCACACTCAGCTCTGCAGGCCTTGTAAAAGGGGATCGTATTATTGAAACCCTGCGAGCGCTAACTGGCGAAAAATGCATCGAGGACCTGCCCATTGCATACACAGCGGTGGCCTCAGACATCGTCAACGAAAAAGAAGTTTGGATTAGCCAGGGGCCACTTTTCGACGCTATTAGGGCATCTATAGCAATTCCACTGTTCTTCGCCCCGGCTCAGTACAACGGCTTACAATTGGTGGATGGCGCGGTACTGAATCCGGTACCTATAGCACCAACCTTTCGCGATCACACAGACATGACCATAGCAGTGAACCTCAACGGTAAGGCGGACCCTGCGTGGCCTAAACCAAGACCCAAAAATGAATCTGAAGAATCCGACTCCTTTTTCACTCGCAAGATTAACCAGTTTATAGAGTCCGTCCGCCCATCGCCGAGAAATGGTGAACTCGATGGAATGTATGCTGTTGCCGGGCAGGCGATCGATACGATGGAAGGCGCCATTGCTCGTCATAAGCTCGCTGTCTACCCGCCCGATGCGGTGATAGAAATCCCACGCAATCTGTGCACCATGCTTGAGTTTGACCGGGCACTGGAGCTAATCGAAGCCGGCTATGAGATTGCTGCTGCACAAATGGCTTTCCAGCCTCCTGTTCGACGAGTGCCTTCCGATCTAAAAGAAGATCCGGCCTGAGCTGAGAGCAAAAGCAAAGACCTGAATAGAGCGCTGCGCTTGCCTTGTTGTATAACTTTTTTACCGCAACCAGCCGAGCATCATGAAAAGCGATTACTGCTAAAAATTTCCCAGCGCCTTGGCTTGGGCAAATAGGGCGGCTTCCTCTTCAGTGGAAAGCGGCCTTACCGGGCGAATAAGCAGGTGCTCATCCGACGTCTCCAAAAAACCTGCTGCTAGATCGACCTGTCTCGCGCGATGATCTCCCGCGTGACCAAAAAAGGCATCAATCTCGTTGTGGAAGCGAGTAAATGCGTACAACAACGTCTGCCGCAATACACCGCCCTCCTCACTAATAATGCGCGCATGTTCCGGCTCCATACTGCGCATAACTTCGCCATCTGTACAGCCTCCTCCAATAAGGCCAATCCGCTCCTGCCTCCAGAAGTGAAGATAGGAGAGAGTCTGGAACGCACCATTTCTATCTCGATAAAAGGCCACGATATGGCGCCCAAAATCAGGTGGAATTTGACGATATTTTCGCTGAAACAACTCATCCACAAAGAATGCGCCATCGGCAACCTCCGTAACTGTGATCCAGTTCTCACAGGCTGTAGGGACTGTACTTGGCTGTATTTCCGGTTGCATGGCGATGCCTGAAGAGGGTGTCGCTGTAGTTTAGACAATACTGCTGCAGCTTGCGAATGCGTTAAGAAAAAATGCGCTTGCCTATATGGGGCAAGGCTTTCAATGTCAATCACCACAACATCTAAAAAAAATATCCTGTGCATTTATCACCGCGCTCAGGAACTGAAAAATCGCATTTAAGACTACAGATATAGCTTTAAGTTGTTACATGAAATAACCATAAATCTCGTGAAAAGTCCTGATCCTGCTTTCATTCCCTGTAAATCCTCGCATACCATGTACGTCGCTCGAGCACACAAAAAACCAGCGCCGAGCAGCCCGCAAAAGAATGTGACACCTCGATTGAATTCGATGTGCCGCTGTGTTCATAAAATTTGAGGCTGCATGAGCGAGATGTTGGAACCAGTAACACATATTGTTAGTCAACGGCTGGCCAGAAACCGAAGCGCTTCCGCGCGATTGGAAAATCTGGTTAATCAGTGCCGCTTAGGCCTACCCGAAGACCAACAAAAGCTCTTGGAAATTCAATACGCATTGGACGAGACCACAGCTGGGCGTCCTGTATCAACAGAAACAAAAACCTTCAGCCATGACGCCACCCCCCAGTGGCTTCAATCAGGCCTTGTAGGAAGTGTTACCGGCGCTGACGCCCAAGCATCAGTACACACCCACGAAAACCAGA
>JBLFXU010000140.1:0-7554 GCA_047609575.1 Bacteroidia bacterium
CATACCCGTTATCCAGCGTTTGAAAGAGCAAGTCATGATAGGCAGTCTGCGAATTAAAGCAAGTGCTTTACATGGACGGTTTATTAGGCTGCTGAGCCGCTGGATGTCTGAGAAAGCGTGAGAGTAGGCCGCTCGCAGGAGAGGTTTTTCGAGCTTTGCTGCTGGTATGGCTGAAACTGCCCGGCAGTCGCGCTGCGGGACAGGCCTGTCGGCTCAAAAGGCTGAGCATTCGCCGCCAGACCTGCCCCCGTAGCGCATCTGCCTGATACATCGCTCTTATTGAGGGGGTGTCAGGATGCCCATTGACTCAATTCGATGCACTACCGAGCCGTAGAGTAGTGACACAGGTTCCAGGAGGAGTGACAGAGCTTCAGGCACGAATGAGCGCACCATTGCTCACCGATTTCCGGGGTCTTTCCCAGCCAATGCTAGACAGCCTGAAGGGTATCCAATACAATCTCACGCCAGATTTCACACCCTCCCGGAGACGCTTCAGGGGTGGTGTGGCGCGGTGAAAAACCAGAGTTTTAACCATGTAAAAAGGCGAGATGCGGTTACCCATCTCGCCTTTTTGCGGGCGCGCGGCAAACGCGTAGCCTCCAGGATCAGGGAGATTTTGATTGTCCGTTCCGGCCATACTAGCCCTTGAAGATGGGAGTATTTTCAAAGGCTTGGCGATTGGTGCCACGGGTACCTCGGTCGGCGAGGTCGTTTTCAATACCGCTATGAGCGGTTATCAGGAAATACTCACAGACCCGTCCTACGCCCGCCAAATCGTCACTCTGACCTATCCACACATTGGCAATACCGGCACCAATTCCGAAGACGAGGAGTCCTCGGGCATCTGGGCTGCGGGTCTGGTGATTCGTGACCTGCCGTTGCTGGCCAGTAACTACCGCAACGAGCAGGACCTGGCGTCTTACCTCAAAAGCCGCAACATCGTTGCAATTGCCGACATCGACACCCGCAAGCTGACGCGAATTCTGCGCGAGAAAGGCGCCCAGAGTGGTTGCCTGATGGCGGGTGACGATATTGATGAATCCGCAGCGTTGGAGCAGGCGCGCAACTTTGCTGGACTCAAGGGCATGGACCTGGCCAAGGAAGTGTCCGCGAAGGACAGCTATAGCTGGAGCGAGGGCGTTTGGGTATTTGGCGAAGGCCACGCCCAGCCTGCCGAAGCAGATTTACCATGGCACGTTGTGGCTTACGATTTCGGTGTGAAGCGCAATATCCTGCGCATGCTGGTCGATCGGGGTTGCCGTCTCACAGTGGTGCCTGCGCAGACGCCTGCCGCCGAGGTTTTAGCGCTCAATCCAGACGGCATCTTCCTGTCTAACGGCCCCGGTGACCCTGAGCCTTGTACCTACGCTGTCGAGGCTATCCAGGCCATTCTGGAAACTGACATTCCCGTATTTGGTATTTGTCTGGGCCATCAGTTACTCGCGCTGGCCAGTGGTGCAACCACGCTGAAAATGAAGTTTGGACACCACGGCGCCAACCACCCAGTACAAAATCTCGAAGATGGCACGGTTCTCATAACCAGCCAGAACCACGGCTTTGCTGTGAATGAGGCAACTCTGCCGAGCAACTTGCGTATGACGCATCAATCATTGTTCGATCGCAGCCTGCAGGGCATTCATCGCACTGACAAGGACGCGTTTAGCTTTCAGGGTCACCCGGAGGCGAGCCCCGGTCCGCATGATGCTGCGCCACTGTTTGACCATTTTATTGACCTGATCAGCGCCCGGGCGCAGAAGAACTAAAGCCGATGCCAAAGCGTACTGACATAAAAAGTATCCTGATTCTCGGCGCCGGTCCGATTGTCATCGGTCAGGCCTGTGAGTTCGATTACTCTGGCGCCCAGGCCTGTAAGGCGCTGCGCGAAGAGGGTTTTCGGGTCATTCTGGTGAATTCCAATCCAGCGACCATCATGACCGACCCCTCTATGGCGGACGCAACCTATATCGAGCCTGTCGAATGGCAGACCGTGGCGCGCATTATCGAGGTGGAAAAGCCTGATGCCTTGCTGCCGACCATGGGTGGCCAAACGGCCCTGAACTGCGCCCTTGATCTGGCCCGCGAAGGTGTCCTGGAAGAACACGGCGTTGAAATGATTGGCGCTACCAAAGAGGCCATCGATATGGCCGAAGACAGGCAGCTATTTGACCAGGCGATGAAGCGTATCGGCCTGGCCACTCCCCGCTCGGCACTGGCACACAGCATGGAAGAGGCCTTCCAGGTACTGGATTCCATCGGCTTTCCTTGCATTATTCGGCCATCGTTCACCATGGGCGGTAGTGGCGGTGGTATTGCGTATAACCGTAGCGAGTTCGAAGAAATCTGTACGCGTGGCTTGGATCTTTCTCCGACTAAAGAGTTGTTGATCGACGAATCATTGATCGGCTGGAAGGAATTCGAGATGGAGGTCGTTCGAGACAAGAACGACAATTGCATCATCGTTTGTGCCATCGAGAACTTCGATGCCATGGGTGTACACACGGGCGATTCCATCACCGTTGCCCCAGCTCAGACGCTGACGGACAAGGAATACCAGATCATGCGTAACGCCTCGCTGGCGGTACTGCGTGAAATCGGCGTTGAGACCGGGGGATCCAATGTGCAGTTTGGCCAGGACCCAGAGACGGGTCGGATGGTCATCATTGAGATGAATCCCAGGGTATCCCGCTCCTCGGCGCTGGCCTCCAAGGCCACGGGCTTCCCCATCGCCAGAGTGGCTGCCAAGCTCGCCATAGGCTATACGCTGGATGAGCTGCAGAACGATATTACCGGCGGGGCCACTCCGGCGTCTTTCGAGCCTTCCATAGATTACGTGGTGACTAAAATCCCACGCTTCGCCTTTGAGAAGTTTCCCGGTGCCGATACACGACTGACCACCCAGATGAAATCTGTGGGAGAGGTCATGGCGATAGGGCGCAATTTTCAGGAGTCTCTGCAAAAAGCGTTGCGCGGCCTGGAAGTTGGATCTTCGGGTTTTGAGCACATGCTGGACATTGATAGTCCAGATGCTCGCCAGGAACTGATCGGGCACCTGACCAATCCGCGTGCGGAACGCATCTGGTACATCGCTGACGCTTTTCGTGCGGGCATGGACATCGATGAAGTTTACAAGCTGTCGGGCGTTGACCCCTGGTTTCTGGTGCAGATCAAAGACCTCGTTGATACCGAGAACGGCCTGAAGACTATCGAGCTGGAAGATGTTGATTACCAGCGCATGTTCGGCCTGAAGCGCAAAGGCTTCTCAGATGAACGGCTTGCCGTTTTGTTTAACTGCGCAGAAGCAGAGATGCGGCAGCATCGCCTTGGCCTGGGAATACGGCCCGTCTATAAGCGAGTGGATACCTGCGCGGCTGAATTTTCCTCGGCCACCGCTTACATGTATTCCACTTACGATGAGGAATGTGAAGCTGCGCCCTCAGATCGTGACAAGATCCTGGTGTTGGGTGGCGGCCCGAACCGAATCGGACAGGGCATTGAATTTGATTACTGTTGTGTCCACGCCGTACTGGCGATGCGTGAAGACGGTTACGAGACCATTATGGTCAACTGTAACCCTGAAACCGTATCCACTGACTACGACACCTCAGACCGTCTCTACTTTGAACCGGTCACACTGGAAGACGTACTGGCGATCGTTGAACTGGAAAAGCCTAAAGGCGTCATTGTTCAGTTCGGCGGCCAAACTCCGTTAAAACTGGCCAGGGCGCTCGAAGCAGAGGGCGTGCCCATCATCGGCACCACGCCCGACGCGATTGACCGCGCCGAAGATCGGGAACGCTTCCAGAAGATGATCCAAAAGTTGGGCCTGAAGCAGCCATCTAACACGACGGTGCGCAGCTCTGATGAAGCGATAGCAGCAGCGCAGAGCATCGGCTATCCGCTGGTGGTACGGCCTTCCTATGTGCTGGGTGGCCGCGCTATGGAAATCGTCTATCGCGAAGAAGATCTGCTGCGCTATATGCGCAATGCTGTGCAGGCTTCTGAGGATTCGCCCGTTTTGCTGGACTCCTTCTTGCAGGCGGCGGTCGAGGTGGACGTCGATGCTGTTAGTGATGGTAAAGAAGTCGTCATCGGCGCCATCATGCAGCATATTGAACAGGCTGGTGTGCATTCTGGTGACTCGGCTTGTTCCCTGCCGCCCTATAGTCTTGCAGCCGATTTGCAGGACGAGATGCGTGAACAGATTCGAGTCATGGCTCTGGAGCTTGGCGTAATTGGCCTGATGAATGTGCAGTTAGCTTGGCAGGATGATGAAATTTATGTGATTGAGGTTAATCCACGTGCGTCACGGACAGTGCCTTTTGTATCAAAGTGTATTGGTATTTCCCTGGCAAAAATTGCCGCGCGCTGCATGGTCGGTACTACGCTGAAAGAACAGGGCTTTACCAAAGAGATCGTGCCCAATTATTTCAGCGTCAAGGAAGCGGTGTTGCCGTTTAACAAATTCCCCGGCGTTGATCCTATCCTTGGCCCGGAAATGAAATCCACGGGAGAGGTCATGGGCACAGGCGATGACTTTGCCAGCGCGTTTGCCAAGGCTCAATTGGGTGCTGGTAGTGCGCCTCCTGCCAGCGGTACGGCTTTGCTGAGCGTACGGGATGTGGACAAGCCGGGTATTGTTGGTGTGGCCAGAGATCTTTCCGAATTAGGCTTTTCGTTGGTCGCGACCGGCGGTACTGCGCAGGCGATTGAAGATGCAGGGCTGGAAGTGAGTCGTGTGAATAAGGTGTCCGAAGGTCGGCCACATATTGTGGATATGATCCTCAATGACGAAGCTGACCTTATCGTCAACACGACTGAAGGAAGGCGTGCGATCGAGGATTCGGCCTCAATTCGGGCCAGTGCGCAGGCGCACAGGGTCTTCTATACTACAACTCTGACCGCCGCACAGGCGATATGTATGACCCTGAAGTCCCGAGGCGATACGACGGTTCGACGGCTACAGGATTTACACGCGAGGATTACGTCATGAGCAAATTTCCGATGACAGTGGCCGGCGAGCTTGTTCTGCGCGCAGAGCTGGACCAGTTGAAGAGAGTGGATCGTCCTACTATCAGTAAAGCCATAGCGGATGCCCGTGAGCACGGTGACCTGAAAGAAAACGCGGAATACCATGCAGCTCGCGAACAGCAGAGTTTTGCTGAGGGCCGCATCATGGACATTGAAGGAAAACTGTCTAACGCACAGGTGATTGATGTCACCTCGATTGCCAAGACTGGCAAAGTTATCTTTGGTGTGACGGTAAAGCTCATCAATACCGCAACGAATGATACGGTAACCTACCGTATCACCGGTGAAGACGAGGCCGATGTGAAAGCCAACTTGATCTCAGTGATTTCACCGATAGCCCGCGCCCTTATTGGTAAGGAAGAGGGTGATGTGGTGGTGGTGAAAGCGCCCAGTGGGGACATTGAGTACGAAATTGACCAGGTGCATCATATTTAGTTTGGGCTACCGATCTAGAGCATATCCGATGGGCGTGTCAGTTTTGATGCGCCCTTTTTTCTATAGCGGTTGGTCTGGGTCCTGGGTCGTTGATGGGACGATCCAGGTTGCCGGCGTGCGAGAGACAGACAGGCCTCGCTGCTCAGAAGGCTGAGATATTCGCCACGAGGCCTGTCTGTCTCTCACACGCCTAACTTCTGGCGACTGCGCAGACTTCTGTACACCGTGAAATTGTAGGTATACCGGTACGCGCAAAAAAATGGGAGTTGCTTGCACTCACCGGAAGTTCCTGCCTCCACTAGCGCTCACGGAGGAAGGCTGATTGATCAAGGCCTCTAAGAGCGAATATCTCAGCCTTCTGAGCGGCGAGAGGCCTTGATCAATCGGCCGTAGACTAGCGAACCCAACCCGTGAGCACAGGCACAACGACGTGGTTTTAGGCTTCAAAATTCGGCGACTGATGGGTCTCTTGCGGGGTGATGGTGGGGGGGCATCCGGAGTGCCGGTGGGATACATCGCATAACTGGGTCCGGGTTAATGCAAATAATTCTCATTTCGGGTAGCATCCGTAGTCCATTGCGATGTGTGGGCCAGTTATGAGCCAGACCCTGTGGTCCCTGAAGGCGGGGGACCAGTGTGAAATTGTTGAGTACGACGACATTCTGGCGGAGCCATACCGGGTGCGCATGATGGAGTTCGGCTTTCACCCGGGCGAGGTTGTTTCCTGCGTGCAGTCGCCGGCTTTCGGTGCACCCAAGGTGTATCGGGTCAGCAATACGATTTTTTCCCTCGACGACGAGGTGGCGACACATATCTGGGTAAAACTACATGCGTAGAGCCCTGTTGGTTGGCAGCCCAAACTCCGGCAAGAGCATGCTGTTTAACCGTCTCACCGGTCTGTCCCAGAAGGTGGCGAACTTTCCTGGCATCACTATAGATGTCGGCAGCGGTGCCATTCAGGCCATGCCTGAGATGCAGTTAGTGGATTTCCCCGGCACCTATTCCCTACAGGCTATTTCCGCTGAGGAGCGGGTCGCCGTGGATCAGTTCGAGCGCGCGCTAGCTGACGAAGAGGTAGAGCATGTACTGTGCCTGATTGACGCCACCCGCCTTGAAAAGAGCCTGTACTTTACGCTGCAAGTGATCCGCGAATGTCAGCGCAACGGTAAGCCAGTTACTGTATTGGCAAATATGACCGATGTGCTGGAACGGCACGATCTGGACTTCGATGTTGAGGGTTTGGCTACTGCGATTCACGCGCCGGTGCTGGCAATTTCAGGCCGTACTGGGAAGGGTGTTGATGCGGTACTGGATGCGCTGCGCCATACTGCCGGTAGAGATGTAGATCTCGATAGCAGTATGTCGGATAGCCCCGACGTACTGCTGCGCGGTACTGCACATCAACTGGCCCAGCGGTTTAGCCCTCGAGGTGATGTGTTGATTCGAACACAAACGAGGCTGGACAGTTTTTTCCTCCACTCGGTGACCGGTGGCTTCGCTTTCTTTTTCATTATGTACCTGTTGTTTCAGTCCATTTTTACCTGGGCAGCGCCAGCAATGGATGCGGTGGAAATGATTCTGAGTTGGTCTGCGGGATTGATTGTTCCGCTTATTGGCAGCGAAATGGCACAGGACTTCACCTCTGATGCTCTGTTTGGTGGCCTGGGTGCATTTTTGGTGTTCGTACCCCAGGTATTCGTATTGACGTTCATCATTGGCCTGTTGGAAGACTCCGGTTACATGGCTAGAGCGGCGTTGATATGTCATAAGCCACTGCGTGTATTCGGCCTCACCGGCAAGAGCTTTATTCCCATGTTGTCCGGCGTGGCGTGCGCCATTCCTGCGATTTATGCGGCGCGTGCGATCGATTCGCCGCGCAAACGTTTGCTGACATACATGGCGATACCGTTGATGCCCTGCAGCGCACGTTTGCCGGTTTACACATTGATCATCGCTGCTTTTATTCCTTCCACCACTGCATTTGGCGGGATCTTTGGTTGGCAGGGCCTGGCCATGTTCGGGGTGTATTTTTTTGGCATGCTGTGCGGGCTATTGGTTACCGGCATTGTGTCGCGCACCAGCAAAGACCAC
>JBLFXU010000141.1:0-7553 GCA_047609575.1 Bacteroidia bacterium
AGGTATGACCATTATCGACTCTGATGACTGGCTGCTGCACAAAGGGTCGGTTGGCAAGTCGCTGTTGGGTGAGCCACACGTGGTAGACGATGATGGCAATGAGTTGCCGGCAGGTGAAATTGGCACTGTGTATTTCTCTGGCGATCACATCATTTTCCATTATCACAACGAGCCGGAAAAAACAGCCGAAGCCTATAACGAACACGGCTGGGCCACCACCGGCGATGTCGGTTACCTCGATGAAGACGGTTACCTCTATCTCACCGATCGAAAAAACTACACCATCATTTCAGGCGGCGTAAACATCTATCCGCAGGAAATCGAAAACCTGCTCGCAAGCCATGACAAGATTGCCGATGTAGCGGTTTTTGGTGTGCCCAACGAAGAGTTCGGCGAAGAAGTTAAAGCGGTAGTGGAGCCCATGAACTGGGCCGATGCCACCGACGAAACCGCCATTGAAATTCTCGAGTGGCTGCGCGAGCGCATCTCCCATATCAAAATGCCACGCTCTTTGGACTTTAATGAGAAGCTGCCGCGCATGGATAACGGTAAGTTGTACAAGCGGCGGTTGGTGGAGGAGTACCGTGGGGCTTCCAGGTCGGACGATAAGCCTTAGGTCGCCACTTGAGCCCAGGAGAATTGCGCTGCATGATAATTCTAGCGTGCCTCCTGCTTGCTTAGCGCGTTCTAACTTGGTCTGACGTGGTCTAACGTGGTCTAACGTAAAGTCGCGCTGTTCAACTCCAGCGTAACCCCCCAGCTCTTCACCTTCTGGTAGTAGTCCACCAGATCTGAGTTGTAACCTTTCTGACCCCAGAACATGATCGGGACGCCACCCAGATCCACCGTAAATTCTACCCGGTTGGTGTTGTTATCAAAAATGCCGTCGTAACCCGTGGTATACAACCAGGCGAATTTTCGCAGGCAATAACTGGGTCTAGGTGTCTTCACGAGACAGGCGCGATCATCGAAGCGGTATTTGCCCAGAAAGCCCAGCCCATCATATTGCTTGCGCTTGTGCTCGCCGAAACCTTCCCAGTCGTGTGATTCCACTGGCTCACCCTGGAAAGGGCCGTCGTCGAGGAAGTACTTCAGTATCACGAACGTATCGACAATACCGGGTGCGTTGTACCAGGAGTGCTTCCAATCTAGAGACAGGTAGTCCCAGCCGCGGCTGATGTAGTCCCGGGCGAAATCCGGGTCTTCGCCTTTACGCTGGAATTCAAGGCGCTCCAGAACGTACGAGTTTGCAGAGTCAATGTTCTGGCCATTGGACTCGTGGGCAATGCCCAGATCCAGGTAGCGGGAATCATCGCCCAACCAATTGCGCAGGAAGAACTTCGGGTTGTAGCTTCTGCCGATAACCGGCGAAGACTCCCTTGATTCAACGTACTGGCTAAAGCGTCCGGTGAAAGCGAAGTAGGGGTTCAGAAAACTCGAGTCGTCGGAGTAAATGCCATCGTGAAACAGTGGGTATTTAAGCGAAAGTACGGCGTCCATATAGCCTTCACTCACATCGTTGTCGTCGTAGACGTAGCCAATTCGATTTGGTTGGTAGCTGGAAAGCCCGGCCCGCGTGCGGCGTTCGGGGATGTTGCCCTTGAGGCTGAGCGCCTCCATGATGCCGGCGATGGGCATTACATGCTGTGGCTGGCAGTCTCCGAATGTAGTGAGTGTATTGCCGTCCAACTCGTAGAATGCCATTTTGCGGAAGGGCGAAGAACTGCCACCAATGGCCTGAATAATACGCTTGCTGCCATCTGCTCCGGGCAAGATCAGCTGGTTGTTCTTGTCGTCTGGCCCCGAGTTCGACTGCGCGGTGTCGTGGCGTTCGCAGCTCGCATAAAGACGATCACCGGCCTGCTGCAGGTAGGCTTGCTCCCACTGTTCCAACGTTGTGGGTTTGTCGGCAATCTGCAGTGCCACCGGTGCCTCGCTGGTATGGCCAACCGTTGCAAGTCCCGCTGTAGTAAGCAGCAACATTATTACATGCCAACGCAGGGCGCGGCAGATTGCTATGCGCATGATGAACCTCGGTTCAGTTAGACAGTAATTTGTCGTCGCCGGGGGAGGGGGATGCTTCCTCAGCCTCAGCCTCAGCCTCAGCCTCAGCCTCTGGTAGCGTTCGTTTAGCGCCAACCAGGAGGTAAAAGGCAGGCAGAACGAACAGCGTAAACAACGTCCCGACCAGCATACCGCAGGTGATCACCAGGCCGATGCTGAAGCGACTGTTAGCGCCCGGGCCGCTGGCAATGATCAGGGGCCAAACACCCAGCACGGTAGCAAAGGTGGTCATCAGTATGGGACGCAGCCGCAGTGACGCGGCTTCCAATACCGCTTCGCGCCGGTCTCTACCCAGGTCGCCCAGCTTGTTGGCAAACTCCACGATTAATATTCCGTGCTTGCTGATCAGGCCGATCAAAGTGAGCAGGCCAATTTGGGTATAAATGTTGAGGGTGGCGAAGCCCAATGCAATGGGCACCACTGCGCCAAAAATCGACAGTGGTACGCTAACCAGTACGACAAGCGGATCGCGGAAGCTGTTGAACTGCGCGGCCAGTACCAGAAATATCAGCACAATAGACAGCGTGAACAGCAGTGGGAACGAGGTAGACTCTTCCATAAAGCGCTTTGAGGCTCCGGTATAACCCTCGCGGAAACCATCCGGCGCCACTTCATGCATTTTGGCCCGCAGAAATTCCAGCCCGGTACCCAAACTGTTCGGTGGCATCATAATGCCCTGTACAATGGTGCTGTTGAGTTGCTGGTACTGTGACAAGGCATTGGGTTGCACGCTGGAGCTCAACGAGATAACGGCGGACATGGGCACCAGTTCATTACTGGACGTGCGCAGGTAGTATTTTTCCAGCTCCTGTTTGGTCAGGCGGAACCCGCTGCCAGCCTGTGGGATGACCTTGTAGGAGCGACCCTGAAGATTGAAGCGATTAACCTCGGCCTCTCCCAGCATCACAGACAGAGTTTGGCCGATTTCACGCATGGAAATGCCCAACCGCGCCGCCAACTCACGATCGATGTTCACCCCCACCTCGGGTCGATTAAAATCCAGTGACTGGTTAACAAAAATGAACAGGCCAGACTCGCGCGCCGCTGTGACCAGCTGCTCCCCAATGCCGTAAACCTCGCTGTAGTCTGCAGTAGACGCCACCACGAAGCTGACCGGTAGCCCGGCGTCAGAGCCGGGCAGGGGTGGCGTGGAGAAGGCGAACATTTCCATACCCGCGACACCACCCAGCTTCTTCTGAAACTCAGCGCGTACTTCCTGCTGTGTGCGTTCTCGTTCATCCCAGGGTTTCAGTGTAATGCCGCCAAAATTGGAATTGGGGGAAATAACTTGCCAGGAATGACTGAACTCGGGGATACCCTTCCAGATATCGACCACCTCTCCGAGAAAGTGATCGATGTACTCGATGTTGGCGTAGCGAGGCGCAGTGCCCGTCACAAAAAGCCCGCCGGAGTCTTCCTCTGGTGCCAATTCCTGTTGTGCCAGTGAAAATAGCAGGGGCAGACTGCACAAAATGGCAGCGCCAAAAAATGCTACCGCGCCACGCGCATTGAGTGTCACTGAAAGCAGTGCACGGTAACGCTCGTTCAGCCAGTTGAAGCGACCGTCCAGCCAGTTGGCGAAGCGGCCCTGGTGGTCTGAGTCAGTGAGTACCCGGGAGCACATCATTGGGCTCAGGGTCAGTGCAACCACACCCGAAACAATAACAGCGCCAGCCAGTGTCAGCGCAAACTCGCTGAACAGGGCGCCTGTGAGGCCGCCGATAAAGCTGATGGGTGCGTACACGGCAGCCAACGTGAGGGTCATGGACATAACAGGCAGCGCGACTTCCCGTGCGCCCTTGATCGACGCGTCCATTGGCGTGTCACCCATTTCGATGTGACGGTGCACGTTCTCCACGACGACGATGGCGTCATCTACTACCAGTCCTATAGCGATTACCATGGCCAATAGCGTAAGCAGGTTGAGTGAAAACCCCATCGCCAAGATAAGAAACACCACGCCGATCAATGACAGGGGAATGGCAACCAGCGGAATGAGTACCACCCGCAGGGAGCCCAAAAAGAGGAAGATAACCAGTATGACGATCAGCGCGGCTTCCAGCAGCGTGATAATGACTTCCTTTAGCGCTTCGTCGATAACGATACTGCCGTCCCAGTCGAGAAACACCTCCATGTCCGCAGGTAGACTCGCCTCAATACCCGGCAGGGACTCTTGTACGGCGCGCGAGACATCCAGCGGGTTGGCGTCCGGTGTGGTGCTAATCGACATGAATACGGCGTCTCTGCCTGACGACAGGGTTTTCATTTGCGTGGTTTCGCCAGACAGTTCAACGTCGGCTACATCGCTCAGTCGCACACGCTTTTCGCCATCTTGACGTACCACCATTTGTTCAAAATCCTGCGGACTTTGCATGTCTGTGCGCGCATC
The DNA here is from genome assembly GCA_047609575.1 of Bacteroidia bacterium. Classification (GTDB taxonomy): domain Bacteria; phylum Pseudomonadota; class Gammaproteobacteria; order Pseudomonadales; family Halieaceae; genus Marimicrobium. The sequence goes on from JBLFXU010000141.1 coordinate 4,454, forward strand.
CACGGTGGCGCGCACAAGGTTGCCCTCAGTGGAGCCCGATGTGGCGATATAGTTGTCACGCGCGATAGCCGCGCTGATATCCGTGGCGGTAACGCCAAAAGCTGCCATGCGTACGGGATCCAGCCAGATCCGCATAGCCAGGAAACGGCCGAAGATGTTTGCCTTACCCACACCTTCAAGTGTGGCCAGTTCCGGTTGCACGTTGCGCACCAGATAGTCGGTAATTTGATAGGGGGTCATCTGGCGGCTGTAGAAGGCCAGATACATCAGAGCGTCGCCCCCCGCGGCTGTAGTGACTACCGGATCTTCAACATCCCGTGGAAGATCCCCGCGCGCCTCATTTACTTTCGCGATGACTTCCGACAGCACTTCGCTGGAATTTTCGCCCAGCCTGACATGCACTTCGATTTCCGACAGGCTCGGGTTGCTGCTGGAGGTGACATATTCAATGCCGCGCGCGCCTGCGATACTAATCTGTAGCGGTGTTGTTACGAATCCCTGTACGGTCCTGGCGCTGGCGCCGGGATAGAAGGTTTCGACATAAATGACACTGCGCTCCAGTTCGGGAAATTCGCGCAGACTGATCTTGGCGAGAGACGCTCCACCCAAAAGCACCAGCAGACTGCTGATTACAATGGCCAGTACCGGGCGCTTGATAAAAAGGTCGGTGAACTTCACGGGAGTTTGGTGTCCTGATCAATCGTTACCCGGGCGCCTTTATAAAGTTTGTTCTGGCCTGAAGTCACAACCCATTCGGCGCCGCGCAATCCCTGGGTTATGGCGATGTTGCCGTCGAGTGTTCCACCTGTTTGTACAACTTGCGGGTCTACTGTGGTTTCACCCACGTCCTGTCTCAGCACATACACCACGTTGCCATGCAGTGAATAGGTCACGGCAGTTTCAGGCACAGTGACAACCTGCTGGGGCTGTTCCAAATCGAGAATTAGTCTAGCGAACATGCCCGGCAGCAGACCATTGCCATCAGCCAGTGTCGCCCGCAGTAGCAAATTGCGCGTGCCGGTATCCACTTTGGCGTCAATGGCTTGCAATGTTGCGCGGAACTCTCGGCCGGGGAAGGCGGCGGTGTGCACTGCGATTTTCTGGCCTGGACGTAGATTCGGGAAGTGCCGGGCCGGCACGGAGAAGTCGATCTCCAGCTCGCTCAGATCCTGCAGGGTGGTAATGGCAGTGCCAGATTCTATGTAGTCTCCCACGCGGGAACGGATGATGCCAACGGTGCCGGCAAAGGGCGCCACGATATGTTTGTTGTCCAGCCTGGCCTCGTTTTCAGCCAGCTGAGCCATGGCACCTTCAAAGTCTGCGCGGGAGCGATCGTACTGGCTTTGTGGGATCGATTTTTGCTTTACCAGCCGGGCGTCACGTTCGAACAGTAGTCGAGCCAACTCCAGGTTGGATTCCTGTCGTTTTCGGCTGGCCAATTCCACACTGTCGTTAAGCACTAACAGTGGTTGGCCCGCATCAACCTGGTCGCCTGAATTGACCGTAATGGCGGCCACTTCACCGCTGGTCTCGGCACTCAGCTCGACGCCGCGGGTGGCGCGGATCGTTCCAACAGCTTCAAGTAGCCGTGGCCAGGTGGCATTGCGGGCCGTGGCGGCTGATATCGTGATGGGCGGCGGGGTAAAGTCCATACCCGCCAGGGTGGAATATTTGTTGTACAGGTAACCGGCAATACCGCCGAATATCGCCAGTAACAGCAGAACGACGTACAGATATGCGCGCAAGCGGGAGCCCCTGATGGTTGTTTTGGACCTGAATTAGCCGGAACCAGTCCGAGCAAAGTTTGCTCATATTAGGGGCTTTGACAGGGTGGTGCACCCCATAGACCAAAATGTACCAAAAAGGCTTGTCGCGCTAGTGTCGAACTAGTGCCGAGATAATACCGAACCAGTGTCGAGATTAATGTCACGATGGAGTGTGAGGCTTCCACGTGCTAGAAGCGCTCGCGTACGCCAAAGATGGCAAAAGGTTGCTGAACCTCAAAGTCCTGGTTGCCAAAATCCTGACGCAACCATTCGTAACCGAGCTCTGCCTCAAGTAGCAGGTCCCTGGAAAAGTAGTAATCCAGCTTGATGCCGGGACGCAGCGTCAGCGCGTCCTGATTCAGTTCATTGGTAGTGCGTTGGGTAGCGCGCAGTCGCAGGGTCAGATTGAAGCCGGAGGAAAAGTACAGACCTTCATCGGCTTACCGAGACACACTGTCTGATGTGTCGCCTGTTGTGTAGCGTACGCCGACGCTCAGTGCGTCATTCTCCAGCAGTGTGTTCGACCAGACACATTGCAGTCCAACGAGGTTTGGAAGTGTCCCGGGTCCTTGCCATCCCCGATAACGTTGTTATGACAGCTCTGGCAGTTGTTGGTAATGCCGGCGTGGCTGAAACTGGCTGGCGTCCAGGCAATGGTGGTGTGGCAGGCAACGCAGTCCTGTGTTGTGGCTAGATGGTTTCCAGGTTTGCCGTCTTCGATGACATTGTTGTGGCAGCTGCGGCAATCCCCTGATGTCTGAATGTGCTCGGGTGGCCTAAAAGAGGCTGCCATAAAGCTATTTGTTTCGTGACAGAGCTGGCAGGTACGAGGCGTACCGCTGAACTGTTGCCGCTGGTGGCAGCTTTCGCATTGCAAGTCATGATGTTCGCCAGACAATTCAAAACCTGTCTTGAAATGATCGAAGCTTGTGTGCTGGGCAGCGCCCGCGCTAACGCTAATTGCCAGTAGGAATAAAAGGCAGAATTGACGAAGCAGGGGGTTTACCTTGGACATGTTATTTCTCCGAAGCTACTGCCCTTGTGGCAACGATCATAATTGGAGCTGAACGCGCCGCCATGACGATCGTCTTCTGCGTGGCAGCCCCCGCAGCTCTCGGTAGGGGTGATGTCAGTGTTTTGGTGGCACGCGGTGCAGGAAAGATCTTTGTGTGGCTGGGTTAGCGCAAAGTCGGTGTCGCGCTGATGATCAAACAACCATAAGTTCCGACCGTTAGGTGTATGGCACAGAGCACAATTTTCGCCTAGCGCGGCGTCGTGTGTGTCTTCGCTGCTATGAGTCCCTTTTGAAGTCGCTGCTGGCGGCCGGCGCGGAC
>JBLFXU010000142.1:0-7472 GCA_047609575.1 Bacteroidia bacterium
ACCGAACCTGCTAGGGAGTTCAAAAAATAGTGGCTATATAGCTGACCCGGTGTCTTTCAACACTGCAAACCTGGCTAATTCCCTCAAGATGGGGGCGGATTGGGGCATGAACACTACTGGCCGGAGTTGTCTTGATATTTCAGTGCCCTGGCATAGGAATTCTCTCGCCACCCTGCATAGCGCTGGAAAAAGTGTTCAGAGCAAAGTGCCAGCAGCGCCAGGCCAATCTGAGGATTAGCTGTTCGCTGCAATGGGGTGGTTAGGGAGTCGCTACAACAGCCAACTGTTGGGCAGTAAGCACGGTACTGATAATAGCCACCAGAAGAATCAGTGCTGTAGTCAAACCAAAGTAGAAAAGTTTGTGTTTATACATATAATGCGGCCTGAAACATGCTCAGGTAGCAGCTAATAGAAGCCCAACGGCGGATCAAAACAGATGCTTGCACCGAATTAGTTGTTATGAAAAATCGATGCTCGGATTTTCACATGCGCCTGCATTCAGCCCAGAGTATATCCTCAAAATAGTCGAATCCGGGAATAGTCCAAGGTCTGCTTTGCAGCTAATAGCGGACTCTCAATGGAAGAACTAGAAAGCAGTCAATGCGTCTCACGGCATCTCGGAAACATAACGCTCACAGCTCAGGCGCAGAAACCGCGCAGTGGTTTTGGCATCTCAACATCTTGTGCTGGTTATGTGCGCCACCCTACAAGGTCTGATTTATCCATACTCCACTGGTTACTTGGCAATCTATAGCGTCTAGCACCATATGGACTGTTAAACCTATACCAACAAGTCTTGCCCTTGGAACAAAGCAGAGCGCAATGTAAGAAAAAATAAACCACAACCGGTGCATTGGATGGAAGCCAATACTGCAACGACCTGAATCGTATATAGGGCTAGCCAATAGGTGGTCGATATCTACGAGCATGGTCGCGGTCATCACCAGGTATGCTACCTTCCAATTCTTCCGAAAGAACACGACTGCCAAGACGGCCGGCACCAAAAAATGTAAGACTAAATGCAGCACGAGCCGTTTACCTTAGCTGCACGAGCACATAACGCGCTAAGCATAGGTGCTGCATTCTGCTGGCTTAGCTTGCTATATGAACGAGACCAATTCATAGGTAAAGTCATGCTCAAACTTGCTCTTTTTTCAAAATATAGAACTCGTAACCGTAGTATTCAGAGTATTGTCTGAACATATCTATTAGTCCTAAGTATTGACTGTTCTCCTCGCCATTGGCCCTCAAAAACCTCCTTGGGAGTAAGACCACTTTGATATTCCAGGAATATTGCCTCTATCGCTCGAAGTTGTTGAAATATGATCAGGTCAAACCGGACATGCTTGGGAATCTCAAGGCTGTCGCGATCGTGCATGCCTTGTGTATATGCTTTCACTGCATCGGTATTAGCCGTAATCGCTGATATTACATCGGTAACAGCAAGACGGCTGTGATTAGTTGAAGTACTAATCGTTGCTTTGCCACTTTGCCTATTTTGTACGGCAAGATAGGCGAGAGTTAAGACCACCGCCAGCGAACCAATCAACTCTCCTATCGCTCCAATAGCATCCCTGTTCATATTTTTGATGTCCCAGACAGGTTTATTTTGTGACTCGATTGCCCATGCAGGACAGCCCCATAAGTGACATATACGGAATCGTATCGATATAACGGTATCCCATAACATTGCTTGTAAGGGTTGATAAAGAAGTTTTGCGTAGGGGCATAGAAATACTACAAATATTTCAAGGAGTTACATTTTAAATGGTGGCAATCCAGACAGCCACACCCCGGCACACGAGTCGGAGGCTACCGTTGCTCCCTTCCGGGCCTGGCGGAGTTCACTACCTATCGTTGCGAGGGGACCGCCTGGATCACCATAGCGCCTGCGACATGGCAAAGGCCGGTCGTAGAGGGCGCGTATTGTGCTGCAAACCCGCGGGGGCTGCAAGTGATCGGCGGGTCTAAAGGACGTTGTGGTTTTACGCGCGCTTGAAGCTGAAAAAAGGCTGGGCCACTGCAGCGCGCTGAGATTGGCGGGAGTACCAGGATTCGAACCTGGGACCGTCGGCTTAGAAGGCCGGTGCTCTATCCAGCTGAGCTATACCCCCAAAAAGACGCGAGATTATACCTTGAAATGGGGTGGCCGACGGGTCTTGAACCCGCCACCTTCGGAGTCACAATCCGATGCTCTACCAGATGAGCTACGGCCACCATTGACGATACCTGGTACTAGCACCGGTCTGGCCGGCCTCAGGGGTATCTTTGTGCGTTTGGGTGAGCAACGCTCACCCAAACGCTCTCGCGCAGCCTAGTTAAACGGATAGTTACACAGACCGTTAAGCCCCACCAAAGCGGCGCGAATGTTAGCCGCTGACGCTGACGTGTGTCAAGGGAGAACACGGGGTCTGGCACTTCACCCCTTCTACCCAAATACCGTATGATCCAACTCTCTTTGCACCGTCATTGCGACCAGGAGTTATCATGAAGCGCTTGCTTATCGGCCTCTCAGTGGTTCTCAACACACTTTTCATCGGCGGTTCGATAGCGCTGTGGGCAAATCTCGACAACTTTATCGATAGCTTTTTGCAAAGCAACCGGGATCGCCTGGAAAGCCAATTTGAGCTGTTTACCGCGCAACCGGCACAAGTCGTCTTCCTGGGGGACAGTATTACGCAGGGGGGGCGCTGGAGTGAGCTTTTTCCCGGTACAGGCGCGGTAAACCGTGGGATTGGTGGCGATACCACCCAGGATGTTCTTAATCGACTGGAGCAGATTTACCCACTGCAACCGCAGCAACTCTTCATCATGATCGGCATCAACGACCTGAATCGGGGGTTCGGCCCGGAGGTGGCCATTGCCAATTACACCACGCTATTTAATAACATCGACGAGAAACTGCCCCAAACACGGGTGTACCTGCAGAGCGTGCTGCCGGTAAACGATACCTGGCCCAATGCGGACAACACCAACGTGCCAACACTCAACACCGTTTTGGCCAAAGAGGCGCAGACCAGAGGCTATACTTTCATTGATCTGACGCCCGCATTCAGCGCCAGCGATGGCCAGCTGCGAGCCGAATTAAGTAATGATGGGATTCATCTGCTGGGGGCGGGTTATGCCGTGTGGCAGGAGCAGATTCAGGCGCTAGTGGGAACGCTAGTGGAACCGTTGCTGGAACCGTTAGCGGGTCCGTAGCGTTCGCCGTCCACCCAGGTATCAACAACCCGATGCCCGGCGTCCAACACCAACAGGCTGGCGCGCAGTCCGGCGCGAACTGCGCCTAACTCGTGGTCTAGCCCCAGCGCCCTGGCTGGGTAAACACTGGCCATGCGCAGCGCCTCAAACCAATCCAGATCAGCAAATTCTGCCACGTTGTGAACCGCTGTAAGCATATCCAGATGCGCGCCTGCCAACGTCCCATCCGCCGTCGCAAGGCGTCCGTCTACAGCGCTGATGCGCTCGCCAGCCAGCTCAAAGCTCGCATCCACCGCACCCACGGTGGGCATGGCATCGGTCACCAGTAGCGCCCCGCCACGACACTTGGCGCGCACGGCGATTTTTAGCGTCGCCGGGTGCACGTGGTGCCCGTCGGCAATAATGCCGAACCAGCTGGCATCATCCTCTATTGCCGCACCAACCATACCCGGGGCCCTGCTGAGCAGCGGGGGCATCGCGTTAAACAAATGTGTAAACCCTTGCAGCCCCGCGGCCAGTGCCTGACGCGTCTGCTCGTAGTCTGCCTCACTATGACCAGCACAAACGACCAAGCCAGCATCACGCAGTTGCGTGATCGCCTCTTTGCCAACCACCTCCGGCGCCAGCGTCACCAGCGTCTTGCCGCCTGCCAGGGAGCACAGCAGCTGCAGGGTAGCGTCATCTGCCCGCTGGAACCGCTGCGCCTCGTGAACACCTGCGCGCGCTGGATTCAAGCAGGGACCCTCCAGGTGAATACCCAGCACACCGGGCACCCCTTCAGCCATGGCCTGGGCCACTGCATCGATAGCGTTACGCATAACCTCGGGGCGATCACTGATAAGGGTAGGCAGGAAGCCCGTTGTACCGTAAGTCCGATGTGCATCGGCTATGGTGCGCAGAGTCGCAACGTCTGGGGCGGCATTAAAAAGTACCCCGCCGCCGCCATTTACCTGCAGGTCGATAAACCCAGGAGCCAGCAGGCAATCACCATAATCGATAGCCGCGTCTGATGTGGGGGCATCGGATGCGGGTAGAACCGCCGCAATACGCTGACCTTCCAGCACCACAGCATGATCGACAAGCAGCTGCTCGCCATCGAAGATTTGCTTACATAACAGTACTCGTGCCAAAACGCGCTCGCTGTCACTGTCGTCAGAAAAGAATGGTCACGGCCAGGCTGATTGCAAAGGCATACATCAGCACAACGCAGTCTCGCGACAAAAAAAGCCGCGTAAGTAAGCTGAGTATAAATCGCGTTAAACAAGGAGAGAGAAAAAAGTGGTCGGGGTAGAGAGATTCGAACTCCCGACATCCTGCTCCCAAAGCAGGCGCGCTACCAGACTGCGCTATACCCCGATATCATCCTGTGGAAGCTGATTCCACAGGAGGGCGGATAATACTCACCTGTTTGTGGAGCGTCAACGCGAAAAAGCCCCTTCTTCAATTGAATTTACCCCGCTGTCTTCACTAGCACAAGTTACCGTGTGACAATACCGCCCTTTTTCACCAACCCAAAATCTTGCGAGGACAACACACTATGGCCGCACTCGTGCTGGACGGCAAATCACTTGCAGCTCAAACCGAAGCCCAATTATTGGCGCGGGTGGAGATACTGAAAGAAAAATCGGCCGGAAAAACGCCGATCCTGGCGACTATTCTGGTCGGAGACGACCCCGCCTCCGCCACCTATGTGCGCATGAAGGGTAACGCCTGTCGCCGCGTCGGCATGGAATCAAAGGCCGTAGAAATGCCCTCTTCTACGACAACAGAGGAACTTCTGGCCACCATTGATGAGCTGAACAACAATCCGGATGTGCACGGCATTTTGCTGCAACACCCTGTCCCTGAGCAGATCGATGAACGGGCCTGCTTCGACGCTATCGCACTGTCCAAAGACGTGGACGGCGTAACCTGCCTCGGCTTCGGCAGGATGGCCATGGGGGAAGACGCCTACGGCTGCGCCACTCCCCAGGGCATTATGCGGATTCTGCAGCACTATCAAGTGGAGCTTGAAGGCAAACACGCAGTGGTTGTGGGTCGCAGTCCCATTCTGGGTAAACCCATGGCCATGATGCTGTTACAGCAAAATGCCACGGTCACCATCTGCCATTCCCGCACACGCGACCTTCCTCAGATTATTGCCCAGGCAGACATTCTGGTTGGCGCGGTGGGTAAGCCGGAATTCATCAAAGCGGATTGGGTGAAGCCAGGCGCGGTGGTGGTGGACGCGGGCTATCATCCTGGCGGTGTCGGCGACATCGAACTGTCCGCACTGGTAGACAAAGTGGCGGCCTATACGCCGGTTCCCGGTGGAGTTGGCCCGATGACCATCAATACGCTGATCATGCAAAGTGTGGAATCCGGCGAAAAAAGCCTCAACTAGAATGCACCTGCTAACGTCGAGAAAACGTACGCTTTGCGCAGCGCTGCTGATGCTAGCATTTTGTCTGGGCGGCGCAGCAACTAGCGAAGCGCGCGGCAAGGGGCCCATTGGCCTGTGGCCGGCAAACGACAGATATGTCGTGCTGGCAGATTCCAGCCTGCCCGGTTTAGTCCTGGTAGACCTGCACTCGGGCCAAACCGTAGAACGCCTGGAAATGAGCAACGGCCGCCCTATTGGCGTGGCCGGCTGCGCCAGCTGTGACTATTTGCTGGTAACTGGCGGAAATGGCCGCTACTGGAAACTGCCCCTTGCCGGACCCATTGCAGAGCTGCTTGAGAACGATGGCCGACTCGGTTTTGCTGAACGCAAACTTGTACCGCTGGCGTTTACCGGTCCGAACAACGCCCCCCTAGATGCGCGCCTGACTCTCCTAAGCCCTGATGGCAGCATCGGTTATGTCGCGGCCAGCAAAGACAACGCGGTCTACCGCATCGACCTGGCGCAAGACAACTATTTAAGTACGCTACTGCAGGACCCGCGGCATGAGCCCTACGGCCTGAACTGGGACCGGAACGGCAATATACTGGTAACCATGCACCGCCGGGAGGTCTGGCGCGTAGACACCGCTGGTAAGACACTGGGCACCTACAATATCCACAAGGCAGACTGCCCCGGCGCGAGGCGTTTTGACCCAATTCTGCGTGCGGCACTGGACGACCCCACGTCAAAAGACGACCTGTTCATCCTCGCCTCCAACCCAGTCTCCTACGATGCCGTCATTTGGCGCTACCATTTTGCAGACAAACCCACGTGCACGATTGTAGCCGGTTCCATTGGACGAGACTCCGGCTGGGTCGATGGCAAGGGCACCGATGTCCAGTTCAGCCGCCCGCACTACTTCACCCACAGGCCCGGGGTGCAGCCACCCCAGATACTGATTTCGGACATAGACAACCGAGCGCTGCGACTCTTACACCTGGACACCATGAGCACCAGCACGGTGATGTACGACAGGGATCGTCGTCTGCAGGTCATTCATGGCGGCTCTACCACTGCTGCCAGGCGATGTAGTGAACAGGACAAGGCGGACTGGACCCACTACAACGGCAAAGAAACCAGTGGCCCTGGGGCCTTCTGCCATGAACCCCTCAGTAAGCCTGTGGCGATGATGGGTCTGACTACTGCCAAAGAATATTGTGCAGCGCAGGGTGCGCAGCTCTGCGAACCGGCACAATGGAACGCTATGCCTGCACTGCAGGACGCGAAAACATGGACAAGCGCACAATGCGCCAGTTGCTGGATGAAAAAAACCAAAACCATATGCCCTGGCGCCATTGCTACCTACAAGACACCGGGGGGCGTACACAAGGACAAAGATTTTGAACAGCGCTGGCACTCTGGCCAGGCCCTGCTGTCTAGCAACGCCTCGAACAGCGAGATGCGGTTGGAATGTGTGGCGCGCGAAGCGGCTGTAAAGGCGGCGGTGGTCTGCTGCGCCGACTGAACTACCGGTTTACTGTTTACTGGGTGCCGCGCTTCCAGCGCGTGCCTTCCCTCGAGTCCTCCAGCACCACACCCTGACCAAGCAAGCCTTGGCGAATGTCATCGGCGCGCGCATAGTCTTTATCAAGCTTTGCCTGATCGCGCTGCGCAATCAATGCCTCGATAGCGTCTGAATCAATATCGCCTTCTGACCCCGCGTCCTGCAGCCAGGCCTTAGGATCATGGTCGAGAATACCCAGCAGCTTGCCAGCCGCGAGCATGCGAGCCTTCAAACCGGCTTGCTCCGCCCCGCTCGCCTTGCGTAGGGCACCGGCCAGAGCGTGAATCTCAGCAATCGCTATGGGTGTATTCATATCGTCACACAGGGCCTGGTAAAACGGCTCGT
>JBLFXU010000143.1:0-7447 GCA_047609575.1 Bacteroidia bacterium
ACACACCCGCCTCAGCAGCCTTAAACGACTGCAGCGTGTCCTGAGCATTCATAGACATCTGCAATGTACTGCGACTATTCGATGCGGCGACCACACTGATCATGGTGACAACAAGTAGGAATAAAATGGATGAGACAAGAGCAATACCACGCTCTTGATTATTTGATCCGCGATGATTCATACCGCACCTCCCTTGATAACCAGTTTCGGATTGCGCAGTGAAACGCTGGTAGAAATCATCACGCGACGGTAATGGTCATTGCGCGTGACGTCACTTCCGGACATCTTGTAAGTTTTTGTATTGCTATAACCTTTATCATCGCTGGGGCTACGCAGCAGCAACGAAATTTCCATCGACTGTACGAGATCCCAATCGCCGCCTATTGCGCTCACATCGCGGTACGTATCCACGTTACCTTCGTTGCCTGGTTCAGCGTCCATACCCACACGCAGGCGCATGTCTTCAACACCCAATACAAGGTCCTCGGTAATCAATGTGGTGGTACCGGCGATATTGCGCAGCGTCTTGCGACTTAACTGTGGGGTGCCACCGCTACGAATATAGAGGACTTCGAAGCGGTAGACCCAGGCTACCCCGCCGGGTACTTCGCCACCCACTCCAATGGTTGGTGGAGTATCGGCACCATCAAAGAGAACACCGACCATATCGTTGGTCATGATGTACGTCTCGCCAGCAACCAGGCCCCTGGGGGTGTCAATTACGCCATCCCTGTCGTCAGGGTCGAGACTGCGTCGGGGGCCATCGGACAGGGGCTGCGGCACCACAGATTTAACGACGAGTACGTGAGAGCCTGGCACTGCATCAGCAATACAGCCAAACGCATTGCCAGCCGCGTCTGCCACTGCGGCAACCAGGTAGTCATCAACAGCATAGGCAGCGGCAGTGCCTGAACAATCGCCAGCCACAGGCGAGAGATCATCGTCCATCTCAATCCGCCCAGCCTGCACTTCACCCAAAAAACCAACATGGCGTACTGCGTCTGACAGGAATCGTTCGGTAAATAGGGAATTCTCTGTGAGCAGTGAATTCTGCTCCACCTCAATGTAGGAGGTTTTGGACGCGATATATATAGTCGACGCACCGCCAACCACTATAACGCCCAGCACAAGACTCACTAGCATCTCCACTGCTGATACACCTGCCTGGCGCATATTTCGGCTGATAGTTTTCATCAGAACTCCGTTTCATCCACAACATAAGTATTTACCGCCAACTGTCGCCGATAGTCGTCTGTACCTGCTAGAACGGAGCCACACACGGCATCTCCGGTCTCAAGAGCATCATCGGTTTCCATCAGACCATGCCATTGAATCAACACACTGAGTTGCCCCGTGCGAGCGCGAGGTGCTGCAGCTACGAAGACGATGCAGCCTGTTGGGGCAATCAAACCCGAGGTTGCCTGACCGCTTTCGAGTGCGCCCTGACCCAGCAGCGATTTTTCCCACTCCCAGAGATCATGCGCCGCCAATTGCACGGGCGTGCATTCTTCTGAGGAGCAGTTCGGAGCTGGTTCGGCTCTGCTGGCGTCTAACCCCAAAGGCGTCAGACCGATGTTGTAAGTGGCCATGGCGGTGGGATTGATGCGAATACGTTCAATCATTTCGTCGGCCAGTGCGACGGCACGGGTGCGCTGCACGGCCTGATGCTGTGAGACTTTAGAGTTGCCCAGCAAGGCCACAATGCCCAGCAAGCCAATGCTCAATACGAAGAATGCCACCAGTACCTCGATCAAGGTAAAGCCGGCCTGCCCGCGATTCGCCCGTCCGGGGGCGCGCCTAACAGGAGAGATCATTGCCATCATGGTCATCTGGGATCTCCGCAGAATCGACACCCTCACCATCATCCTGGGCAGTCTGCAAAGTGCCAACTGCGGAGACGATGAGCCCCCTGGCTTCCTCATCGCCGCGATCATCGCAGACGATAAAGGTGCCGTTACTACCTACGGTGTTGCCGTAACTATCGAAGCGCACAAAATCGGCTCCCTGGCTGAATGAAATATTCACACCGACTGTGTTAATCACTCTGGACTGGATAAGCTGCTCGCCATTGGCATCCCCAACGCCATCAAGCACCAGGTCCTGGTCGGTATCGACAAACACCATGTAACCCACACCCCAGTCACCATCGCTGCAGTCCAGGGCATTGGCAGTTCGGCAAACGGTCACGGTAGCGCGCAGAGTCTGGGCTTCGGAGCGGGCAGACATCAGAGCACCACGCAGGGCAAAAGCTTCACTTTGCATGCGATTGTCTTTAGTCATTTTGCTGTACGCAGGCGCGCCAATAGCCAGCAGCACTCCCACTACGGCCAGTGTCACCAGCAGTTCAACAATCGTGAACCCGCGCTGTGTTGCTGTCTTCATACCCGCACCTTTTAAACAAAGCAGTCCGAAACGAGCCATCTGTGAGAGGGCTGTTTCGGTCTCTGTAAGGGCAATTGTTATAAACAGGTCTTAAGAGGAGAGGAGGCGCAGGAAAGCACACGTGTGATGAACGCACCGGGGGGGCTATGCCCTGGATACTCCCCGGCCGCGCTAGTCGGCGTGCTTCTCATTCCGGCGGCTCCGCTGTCTTCGGGTTACACCCTTAAGACCGGTAGCTTTGCGTCCCCAGCTTTCACTAGGTTTGCCCTTTACAGAATTTCGAAACTTAGTATGAATACTAGTTGTGAGGGTGGGAACCAACAAGGGTCAAAACTGTGACTAAATAGCCATATAGAATTTTAATATAACTCATCATTCTGCTGGGTTATATCTTGATTACAACCAATGAAGGGCGCGAGCATTTGCCCAGAGGCCCCTCCTGCGCAGTGATACCGGAGCCCTGAAGCAGATCGCACTGTCTGCATGGCGCTGAACCTGAGGCGTCAGGTTCAGGGTCCTCACACTATTACCAAACAGACAGGCAAACACTGTGGCCAGGTTTACCGCGCTACTTTGCGACTTTACTGATCCAGAATTTCGTTCTTGGTTCTATTATATTCTTTTTCGTTAATAGCGCCGGTTTCATACGCCTCTTTGAGATCCAGCAACTGCTAACCCTGGGTTTCTGTTGCAGTCACCGTGGTTTTGGTGCTGGAACCACCACAGCCACCGAGCGACAAGCCTAGGGTAACTACCATGAGCACCAGCAGAGTGTTTTTCAGCATAACTTAGATCCTTAACCGGGAAAGTAAACATTCATTATCATCGGATAATATAGACGGCATCCCGACGCGGGAGATAGTCTGGACGAAAAAAAAGGGGGCCAAAAGGCCCCCCAAAAGTACGCATCGTTAAATGCGCCCGCAAGCTTGAAACTATTTGCCGCTGCCGCCGATTCCCACAAACTCGGGGTAGGCTTCCATGCCACACTCGGACATGTCGACACCTGCGTACTCTTCCTCTTCGGTTACACGGATACCAATGACGGCCTTAAGCACGCCCCAGACAACCAGGCTGGTTCCAAATACCCAGACGAAGATAGTAGCTGCACCGATCAACTGACCGCTGAAAGAAGATGCATCGTTGGTGATTGGCACCAAGAGCAGACCAAGCAGACCAACAGTACCGTGGACTGAGATAGCACCGACGGGATCGTCGATCTTGATCTTGTCCAGGGCCAGGATAGAGAACACAACCAATACGCCACCGATAGCACCAAACAAGGTCGCCTGCAGGGCAGTTGGGGTTGAAGGCTCAGCAGTGATCGCCACCAGGCCAGCCAGTGCGCCGTTAAGTGCCATGGTCAAGTCAGCTTTGCCAAACATGATACGAGCAACAAGCATCGCCGCAATCAATCCACCGGCTGCTGCTGCGTTGGTGTTCATGAACACAATCGCAACCGCGTTGGCGCTCTCGACACTGGCAGTGGCCAGGACAGAGCCACCGTTAAAGCCGAACCAACCCATCCAGAGGATGAAAGTACCGAGTGTTGCAAGCGGCAGGTTGGCACCAGGAATAGGCTTTATAGAACCATCGGCGCCATACTTTCCTTTACGAGCACCCAGCAGCAATACACCAGCCAGAGCTGCAGAAGCACCTGCCATGTGAACGATGCCAGAACCGGCGAAGTCAGAGAAGCCAAGGTCACCCAGAGTGTACATGCCAAAAACCGGGTTGCCGCCCCATGTCCAGGAACCTTCCATTGGGTAGATAAAGCCTGTCATAACGACGGCGAAGGCCAGGAAAGCCCAGAGCTTCATGCGCTCGGCTACTGCACCGGACACAATGGACATCGCTGTTGCAACAAAGACCACCTGGAAGAAGAAATCTGCCGATGGTGCGTAGGTCGCAGGTTCTTCTGCTCCGGTTACCCCGTCTCCCGTGATAGTGGATAGCAGAATGTCACCGCCGTACATAATCGCGTACCCGCAAATCATGTACATGGTGCAAGCCACCGCGTATAGCGAGATATTCTTAAGCAATATCTCGGTTGTATTTTTAGAACGAACGAGGCCGGCTTCGAGCATTGCAAAGCCCGCCGCCATCCACATCACCAACGCACCGCATATCAGAAAATAAAAGGTATCTAGCGCGTACTGCAACTGAAAAATATTGTCTTCCATGGTACTTACTCTCTCTATAAGGACTCGCTAACAAGAATTGTGGGCAAAGCGTTCCCGTGAGCCTTGAAAAAGGCTCTCCACAAAAGGGTGTGTTAGTGGTGGAGCGGGAGCGGTTTAAGCGTCAAATTGCATCCTCACCGGTTTCGCCGGTTCGTATGCGGATCACCTGTTCCAGCTGGGAGACAAACACTTTGCCGTCGCCTATCTTGCCGGTATTGGCAGCTTTGGTGATAGCTTCGATTGTCTGTTCGACAACCCCATCTGCTACCGCAACTTCGATCTTTACCTTGGGCAGAAAATCTACGACGTATTCAGCTCCGCGATACAACTCGGTGTGACCCTTCTGACGACCAAAGCCTTTTACTTCGGTCACGGTGATTCCCTGCACACCGATTTCAGACAGCGCCTCGCGCACGTCGTCTAGTTTGAATGGCTTAACAATGGCCGTAATTAACTTCATGTATTTCTCCTGGGATTGTGTTCTTTACTGTGCAACCCGGGGGCTGTCGACAGTAGCTGGAAACCCTGATTAGACCAGGGTTCCCAGCTGGCTCAAGTACTTACAAATCGAAAGACTTGCCGATGGTGAAAATGATCGCTTCACTCTCGGTCGCGTCACCGTCGTTATCAGACTGGTCGGACAGCTCGTCACTTGAATAGATTGCGGCAATACCTATATCAAATCCAGCAACTTCAGTGCCATATCCCAACTCCAGATATTCGCCGTCAGCATCCTGACCAAAAGCACCGACAGTACCGTAGAAGCCGTTATGCTCCACAGTTACTTCGAGGAAGTCGTACTCATCACCACCCACACCATCGTAGCCGCCGTCACCGTCCCATTCGCCAATACTGTAACCAATGCTGATGGGGCCCCAACCAGCGCTCAGGTTGATCTCTTGATAAGTATCATCGAACTCGCCGGTGTAATAGTAGCCAGTGAAGCCAGCGCTCAGGCTGAAATCGCCGACATCCATGCCATAGCCAAAGTAACCATCTACTTCCGCACCATCGCCAACATCAGCGGCCCAGGTACCTGCGTAGAAGCCACTGTTTTCGTAATCGAGACCCGCGCTGGCAGAAGAATCCTTCTGCAGGATGCCCCGATAGTAATACTCCGAAGCAAAACCAACGTTGGCTGAAAAATCGGCCGCCGCAGGCAGGGCGAAACCGGCGCTTGCCACAACAGCTGTCGCTGCTATTACCTTTACTAACGTCTTGTTGAACATATCTTTCTCTCTCCGTATTTGCTGGGTGTCAGATCACAGAGCTAAATTGTGCTTCTGCTGGTTACAGGCGCTTATCGTGCGTCTTGTTGATCCGTGGCTCAGTGATTGCAGACTCCGTGCCAACTTTGCCTTTTTTCTTTATTTTCAATTAGATACTGAATTTGGTGCCGAAAAATGCTGGATTCAGGGGTGTGCGCCGTGCACCGATATAGTGCTGCGCACCATAATAGTGCTCAGGCTGGAGCTGTGCCCTGATCGCAAAATGTTCTAGACTGCTGGCAGCTTCAATTCCCCACACTGGACCGGCTCAATGGCAATTAAACCCCCTCCTGCACCCTGGGAAGTACTGCAGCAAGTCAGCGAACTCGTAGGTGGCAGCAGCGCCCGTAGCGAAGTCGACAAGAGCCTGCGCTCACTGGCGCAATCTGCCCTGTCCAAGCTGGAGGTCGTCAGCCGCGACGAATTCGATGCGCAAACAGAAGTCCTGCAGCGCACTCGCGCCCGCGTGGCAGAACTGGAAACAACGTTGGAAGAACTAACCCAGGCTCTGGAGTCCCAAACGCCAGACACTTAGCTCCCGGATACTTAGCTCTGTGACACTAGCCGCCTCGCAGGACGCCAGGCATAGCAAACGCTCAAGGAAGAGCGATGGAATTATCGACCGTAAACAGCCGTGCCATTGCGGGCATCGACTCTCCTCCCGTACAGGTAGAAACTCACCTGTCCAATGGTCTACCCGCGTTCAATATTGTCGGCCTGCCAGAAACCACCGTGCGAGAGGCAAAAGACCGCGTGCGCAGCGCGCTGCTGAATTCTCACTTCGCCTTTCCTGATCGTCGCATCACCATCAACCTCGCGCCTGCGGATCTACCCAAAGAAGGTGGGCGCTTCGACCTGCCTATTGCTCTGGGCATTCTCGCAGCATCGGGACAGGTACCCCCTGACTTACTGCCGCAGCATGAATTTATTGGCGAGCTGGCACTGAATGGCCAACTGCGACCAGTGCCCGGTCTGGTGGCCGCGGCGATGGCCTGCCGGGATGCAAAGCGGTGCCTTGTCGTCTCCAGTGATGCCGCGAGCCGTGCTGCCCTGGTGCCTCAAAGCCGGGTCATAGGCGCGCCGGATATCCTCACCTTATGCGCACACCTGAATGGCGCTGCGCCTCTGCCCACCGCCCAGTCCCAGGCCGTCGCGAACAGCCATATCTATCCTGATCTTGACCAGGTAATCGGACAAGCGGGCGCCAAACGCGCACTGGAAATTGCTGCCAGTGGCGGCCACAATCTCTTGCTAAGCGGACCACCCGGTACCGGGAAAACGCTACTGGCCAGCCGTCTACCCGGCATATTGCCTAGCCCTAACGAAGAGGAAGTGCTTACTAACATTGCGCTGAGGGACCTGCACGAAACGGCTGGTGAGTACTCACTCGAAATGCGCAGACCCTTCCGTAACCCCCACCACAGCGCCAGCGCGGCAGCGCTGGTAGGGGGTGGTGCCAGGCCCCGTCCGGGAGAAATTTCCCTGTCTCACGGCGGCGTGCTGTTCCTTGACGAGCTCCCTGAATTCAGCCGATCATGCCTGGAAATGTTGCGCCAGCCGCTGGAGTCTGGAGAGATCACACTGTCGCGGGCAAGGCACAAATTCACCTTCCCA